>NZ_JAUBRA010000059.1:0-43533 GCF_036701555.1 Microcoleus sp. Pol10D4 | reverse complement strand
TAGAGTTGAATTCCTTGACGGGGTAGATTCATATATCTCTTTTTTTGTCAACTTCTAATACTGTACCGACGCTCTAGCTGTTTTTTGGGCCAGCTAAATATCAGGGAGTGCATCTACGTGTCAATAAATAAAACGCTCAAAGGCAGAGCCACTACACCTGCCGCCGGTTTTACAATGATTGAGCTATTGATAATGATTTTAATCATAGGAATATTTTGTGCGATCGTCGCCCCCTCTTGGCTCATGTTTATCAACAACCACCGTTTAAAGCTATCGCTCGATCGAGCTTATTGGGCAATGGAACTTGCCCACAGCAACGCCAAACGTGACAAAATTTCATGGCAAGCCAGCTTCAAACAAGTAGGAGAAAATGTACACATAGCTGTTCACCCAGCCGACATTCCCCCAGCCCTAATACCAGCCAGTCAATGGAAAAACCTAGAACCGCAAATTCAAATAGATACAGTTATAAACGACAAAGGAGGATATGAAACAACACTACTTCCAGTAAATGAAAACAACGAGCAAAAAGAAAACGGCACAATCCGGCGCGTCATGTTCAACCACAGAGGTTGCCCCGTATCTCGAAGCGACCACGACTGCACCCTAACGAGTATAAGAGCCAAAGGAACCCTAACACTATATCATCCCAATTTGAGAAACAGCCAACGCTGCATCATCATCTCCACTCTCTTAGGACATAAACGCACCTCCCAAAGACAATCAAAACCCAACGAAAACAAAAGATATTGTTACTGACAGGGGGATAAGAGGAATTATTTTGGAGTAGGGAAACGGCATTACCGCGTCCTCAATAGTCCTGTTGTCGATCGTTATATCCGATCGCGCGATGAATTATTTTGGAGTGGGGAAACGGCACTGCCGTCTCCTCAATAGCCCTGTTGTCGATCGTTATATTCAAGATCAATTCCTGACGCCACATCTCAGATATAATCAACTACTTCTTACTCGGCGCAATCTTCTCAATAGAAATCAACGCCTCCATCACCGACTCCACAATCGGCGCCGCCACCGTACCCCCCGAAGAACCCTCCTTCGGCTCATCAATCACCGCCAAAACCACATACCGAGGAGCCTCCACAGGCATGATCCCCACAAAGCTAGTAATAATCGCCTTGTCTGAATAACCCCCACCAGAATTAGCTTTTTGAGCCGTACCCGTTTTCCCAGCAATCCGATACCCAGGAATTTGTGCAGCTTTCCCTGTACCACCATCAACCACAGTTTCCATCATTTCTAAAACCTGCTTAGTAGTTTCCGGTGAAAAAACCTGCTTCGGAACAGCCCTCGGAAGTTTCCAAAAAGCTTGACCATCCCTATCAAAAAGTCCCCGCACAACATGAGGAGTCACCAACTTACCGCCGTTGGCCAAAGCTCCATTAAGCTGCACCAACTGCATCGGAGTTATCGAAAAACCCTGACCAAAAGCAGTAGTGGCAACTTCCACAGGAGAATTAATAAATTGCTCTCGATTTTTAAGCTGGCTGGTTACTTCAAAAGGCAAATCAGTTCCCGCAGTTTGTCCGAGTCCGAGTTTTTCTAAAGCTTGATAGTAAAGAGAAGGTTTCATGGTTCTCATGATGTGCACCATCCCCACATTACTAGAATATTTCAAAATCTCAGTAACAGTCGAAGGGCCGCGCGCGCCTGCTCTTTGGTAATCGGAATTTTGGATAGTCCAGGGATTCATGTAAATCCGACCTTCATCGTTAAACACAGTATTAGGTTTCACCGCACCCGCTTCCAGAGCGATCGCCACATTAATCGCTTTAAAAGTCGAACCAGGCTCATAAACATCAGTTACAGCCCAATTTTTATAGCGCGACAAATCGAAATTAAAATATTGATTCGGGTCATAAGAAGGTTCCGCTACAACTGACAGTAACTCCCCATTACGGGCATCCATCACTATCACTGTGCCCCGCTTCGCATCGTGTTGCTTCATTTTTTCCTTAAGCGCATTTCGGGCAGCCCGCTGCAAGCGACTGTCGATCGTCAGTTGTAATTTCAAGTCATCAAGCTGCACAAATCCCGCCGTCAGGCGATCGGGAACCCAATTCCCATTGCTCGACCTGCTAAACTGAATCGACGGCATCGATCGTTCCAACAAATTCTGCTGGCTGTATTCCACCCCGGCTTGTCCCTTCCGTTCCCCGTCCACATAACCGAGGATATCCGCCGCCAACTCCTGCTGCGGGTAAAAACGCTGCTGCTGCCGCAGCAACTCCAAGCCATCGACCAGACTCTCTTTAATTTGCATCCCAGCGACGCGATCGGCAACCTCTTGAGGCAGAGAGTCAGCAATTGTAATACCGCTTTCAGCAAGATTAAACCTGCGTATCAATTCAGTTTCCGACGTAGTGCCCGGACTCAGTTCGATCGCCAGCATCGGAGCCAACTTAGCAGCAATTTCCGCCTTCGAGTGGTTAAACAACTTCGGGTGAGCGTAGAGCGTGTACACCTGTCTGTCGATCGCCAAAACATTTCCTGCGCGGTCAATTATCGGGCGTCTCGGTACAAACGGCTTCGTTTTGAGAGTTTGCTGCTGCTCGGCCTGTTTACGTAGCGCCGGAGCTCGCGTCACCTGCAAATAAAACAAATTCACAGCCAGCCCCAGCCCCCCCAGCATCAACACCGCCCACACTGCCCACAAACGGAACTTGCTGCGCTTTAAACGCTCCACCGGTCGTCCCCAAGATGAAGCCGTCTGTTGTGGCGAGCGGCCGAAACTGCCGGAAGATCTAGGTTTGGCTGGTTTTTCCCACCCAGTACGCGCGGCGAAGCTATCCCGTAGGGAATCGCCCGCCTGTTTTGTGCGTTTGAAATTCGGCGATCTGTAGCGGTCAAAACGGGGGTCGTAGCTCATGGCATTAAAAATTCAATAGCAAGTTAGAGCGTTTTAGAATTTAGAATTTATAACTTAAATCTCAAAAGATAAAATTCACCACTTGGGAATGAGCAGTCCCTATCAGGGTTTGGATCACATCTACAGTTGCATTCTGTTTTTTGAAGAAGTGGTCTTAATTATTTTTAATCTGTAACTTGCGGTTGGAAGCAGAAAATCGATCGCGACTTGCAAAAAAGTCAAAAAGGAAATTAGATCCTCAAATTCTCAGGCCCTCGGACACTCAGGCCCTCGGGCGCTCTCCGCTTTGACACAGGTTTAATAGCCCAGCGGTGTTTCCACACCGGCTCGACTCTTGAGAGCGGGCTCAGAATTTGGTGCCGCAACGGGCGATCGGGTTTCAGGGGCCGGCTGCAAGAAAATCGTGTCCCCAGGATTCTGCGGAGCCAAACCGGTTTCTGGATTTTGGGCTTCTTTAGCAAGTTGGTGTTTCAAAACTTCGCTAGCAGCGCTCAACTGCTGTTCTTGGAGGCGCAGAGTTTCCAGTTTTTGATAATCCTGACTCCAGCGCTGCTCGCCGTAAACTGTCAAGCCGTAGAGACTTAGAGCGCCGCCCAAAAGCATAACTGCTGCCACTGAGGAGGCGCGCTGTGCCTGCAGGAGCGATCGCAACCACACTGGCTGCTGCTGGCGATCGGGCATGACTTTCAGCACCGATGCGGACTGCCGAACCTGAGCCTGTTCGTCGGCAGGCGAGTAGTTGGGCAATACCGGCCCTGTCTTCGCCCGCCTAGCTCGGGCAATAGAAGTAACTTTGCTTTTGGCTGCGCCAGCAGCGGGCTTGCGGGTCGATCGGGAGCGGGGAGAATCCGGGGATCTGATAGCAGCGGTCATAAAGTTCACCAATACGTAAAGTGGGGTAGCTTCAGCTTGATTGAGGTTAAGAGTTTTTTGTCTCCCAGATCGCCAGTGGTGGCTATCTGCGTTCGATCGGTTATCCTTACCAAGGATACCTCACAAGCCAACCAACCCATCCTACCACTGGTCTCTTTGACTTCAGGATTTGCCAAAAAAAAGAAATCTTTGCTGGTTAGCGATAATCTATGTGAAATTTATTAATAAATGCAGTATTGTAATCAACGAGCGAATCGTTGAGCTATTCGTGCCAGCATTGTTTCTCAAGTACACTATTCCCTTCCTTGCGATGGGTTTTCAATGTTAAGGAGTTTTTATGAACAAGGGATTAATTCGTTTGACTTTGGTAGTGGCCTTGGCAGCAGCCCTCGGCGCCTGCGGCGATGCCACTACTACTCCGGGCAGCACTAGCCCCTCTCCGGACGCCTCTGGCACTACTACTCCTCCTGTTTCTTCTCCATCTCCAAAGGCTACTCCAACTACTAGCCCTGCCCCTGCTCCTAAAAAGACTCCCTAACTAGGGCTATCCCGGAGTTGGTTCCCAACGAGCCTAGTCTTGGGGTGAAAAATGGTTCGCTCCTCGCATTTTTTCATCTCATCGGTCTAGGTCTCAAGTTGGGTGGTAGTGATTGTCTGATGCTTTTACTACTAAAGTTCAGTGCGTCCCTTACAGCAGCAAAGTCCGCTGATTCGCTGCGTTAGAGGAACATTCCTTTTCAAGTAGAAAAATTTACTCCCGGCCTGCACGTTTTGTTTTGAAACTCAAGCCTGTGACAGGATGCTTGAGGACATTGCCAGTGCTGCTGCCTCAACTGAATATCAACCGGAGGCGATCGCAGACTCGACGCAAATTTTGCACTCGATCAAGTCTCGCTTGCCTTCCCCGCCAGTGTTCCCACAGACGAGAGGAAAGCAAGCAGAGACTTAGATACCCGAAAACTGGCGAGATGAAAGCATCGGCATTGCTACTCGATTTGTTGACTACGAGTTTCGCGCCGGTGCGGGCAAGCACATCGACCCGTCTGTTTTAACCAAGTTTAGTGATTCAATTGGCGTCGCGCCAGTTCGGTATTAACCCTGCCTAGGCAAAACTCGCTCCTGTTGCGCCTGAGTGGTGCTTTAAACCTATTGCACCGTCACTGGTAGGCGATGCCTTGAGCATGGCAGATATGGCTTGCTGCTGTCGCCACGCTGAGTCCTTTAGCTTTCATTCCTCAATATCGAGTTAAGCATCCTTAGCTGTTTGAGGGTATTGCCCAAATTCACTGGCTTTGTGGGCCAACCCAGCCTCTGGGATCTGAAAGTCTACCGATCGGGCGATCGTCCCTGCCGGAAAATTCCAGGTAAACTATTAACTGTTGCCCAACACTTACAGGCTTGACCCTCCGGGAGCGGCAAATCGACAATAGGTTGAAAAAAAATAATTATCACATATTAAATAATAAGTCAAGGGTATTGGGGAAAAAATATAAATTTTTCAATTTGTTTTAATATTTCTATACTTAGGTGTTAGCAGTAAAACCCCAGCTCTGCCGCCGGCAAGGCAACAGCCTGCTGTGTGTGCAAGGGCACGCGCTGGAGCTGCAGCAGGCAAGATCATGCTAATCAGTGGTAGGATCAGCGATCAAAAATGTATCGAAATGTAAAGTGCAGCGCCGCTCTAGGTTTTGAAAGCCATTTAGTTAAAAGATTGAGGTAAGTAGTTTTATGCCCGCGACCGTCCCCTTTGAACAGATTGACCGCATTGTTTGGAATCAGCACCACGATCCATTTGAAGTGCTAGGCCCTCACGCGATCGAAGAAAATGGCAAAAAAGTCTGGGTCGTCCGAGCTTATCTGCCGAATGCGGATGCGGTATCGGTAGTTTTGCCGGAGGCCAGGGCCGAATACCCGATGAAATCAGAACATCATCCTCACTTTTTTGAATGTACGATCGACACCCCAGAACTAGCAAACTATCAATTGCGGGTCAAAGAAGGAGAACACGATCGCTTTATCTACGACCCCTACGCCTTTCGATCGCCCAAACTCACAGAATTTGACATTCACTTATTTTCAGAAGGCAACCACCACCGGATTTACGAAAAACTCGGGGCGCACCTCACCGAAGTAGGCGGCATCACAGGAGTATATTTTGCCGTTTGGGCTCCGAATGCTCGCAATGTCTCTGTTTTAGGAGATTTCAACTATTGGGACGGCCGCAAACATCAAATGCGGAAATCGCAAAACGGCATCTGGGAATTATTTATTCCGGGACTATCCGTGGGAACTTCCTACAAATACGAAGTGAAAAACCAAGACGGACATCCCTACGAAAAGTCCGACCCTTACGGTTTCCAGCAAGAAGTGCGGCCGAAAACAGCATCAATTGTCACGGACTTAGACACCTACACTTGGCACGACAGCGCTTGGATCGAAAAGCGGCGGCACACAGACCAACTGACGCAGCCGATTTCGGTTTACGAATGCCACATCGGTTCTTGGCTGCACGCCGCTACTGACGAACCCGCCGTGCTACCAAATGGGGAAATAGAACCCCCCGTGCAGGTTTCGGAACTCAATCCCGGGGCGCGCTTTCTGACTTACCGGGAATTAGCCGATCGGCTGATACCCTACGTCAAAGATTTGGGCTTCACTCACATCGAAATGCTGCCCATCGCCGAACATCCTTTCGATGGTTCTTGGGGCTACCAAGTAACTGGCTATTTCGCCCCAACTTCCCGCTACGGCAAACCTGAAGATTTCATGTATTTTGTTGACCAGTGCCACGCCAACGGCATTGGCGTACTGGTGGACTGGGTACCGGGACATTTCCCCAAAGACGGCCACGGCTTGGCTTTTTTTGACGGAACTCACTTGTACGAACACGCCGACCCCCGCAAGGGCGAGCACAAAGAGTGGGGAACCCTAGTATTTAACTACGGCCGCAACGAAGTGCGGAATTTCCTAGTATCAAACGCTCTGTTCTGGTTTGACAAGTACCACATCGACGGGATTCGCGTAGATGCCGTAGCCTCGATGCTTTATTTGGATTACTGCCGCGAACCGGGAGAATGGCTGACCAACCAGTACGGGGGCCGGGAAAATATCGAGGCGGCAGATTTTCTGCGTCAGGCGAATCACGTCATTTTTAGCTATTTCCCAGGGGCGCTGTCGATCGCCGAAGAATCCACCTCTTGGCCGATGGTATCTTGGCCGACCTATGTAGGGGGTTTGGGTTTCAACCTGAAGTGGAACATGGGTTGGATGCACGATATGCTCGACTATTACCACATGGACCCGTGGTTCCGCCAGTTCCACCAGAACAACATAACTTTCAGTATGTGGTACAACCACAGCGAGAATTTCATGCTGGCTTTGTCGCACGATGAAGTAGTGCACGGCAAAGCCCACATCATCGGCAAAATGCCAGGAGACGAATGGCAAAAGTTTGCAAACGTGCGGTGTTTGTTTACTTTTATGTTTACTCATCCCGGAAAGAAAACGATCTTTATGGGGATGGAGTTCGGCCAGTGGCACGAGTGGAACGTTTGGGGGGATTTGCAGTGGCAGTTGCTGCAATTCGAGCCACACCAAAAGTTGAAGCTGTTTTTTAAAGATTTGAACAATTTGTACCGCAGCGAAACGGCACTTTACAGTCAAGATTTTGCTGAGGATGGGTTTGAGTGGATTGATTGCAGCGACAATCGACACAGCGTCGTGGCATTTGTGCGCCGAGAGAAGGATGGCGACGAGTTTGTGGTGACGGTGTGCAATTTTACGCCCCAGCCGCACTCTCACTATCGCGTAGGAGTGCCGGAACCTGGTTTCTATACGGAGTTGTTTAACAGCGACGCGCGGGAATACGGCGGCAGCAATATGGGGAATTTGGGGGGCAAGTGGACTGAGGAGTGGTGGTTCCACAACAGTGCTTATTCGATCGACTTGTGTTTGCCACCTTTGGGGGTGTTGATTTTAAAGCTCGATCGGGCAAAAACAACAGCAAAATCTCAACAGTTTTAAGTTGTGAGTCATGAGAGTTTTGAGTTAAGAATCAAAGCTTTATTAAACCTAAAACTTTGAGGGTATTCAGAAACCCGGTTTCTTGGACAAACCGGGTTTTTTCTTTTTTGTTGTGGCAAAAGAAGGAAGTTATGCAACGGATTCGTTTCCTTCGGATTTAAAAAAATTAATATTAATTCCGGTTGCATCGGAATGATTTAACCGCAGAGTACGCAGAGTTCACAGAGGAAGAGAAGAGAGAGATGAATAATTTCGATGCACACGGAAAGGATATAATAACTCTTCTAAATACTTAGGCTACCCCTCGAGTCCGATCGGCGGGGGAACCGCGAGGTTAAAAGTTCCAAATACTACCGCTAGGCGAGCGTACCTCTTACCAATTTTTAATTTCGAGTATCGGAAGCACCAAGATTATAAGAAACTTTTGACGGCTCAACTGTTACTACTTCCGAAATAGATTGTTCTGCTGCTACCTCTAAAGTTGGCAGTGGTAGATGCTTCATTTCCCAAACTTTCAGCAAAATTAGATATTCATAAAAAGCTTGCAGCGTGCACCAAGCCAATCCCGCTTGGCCGTCAAGAAATCCGCCCAGTAAAATATACATATAGAAAAAGCGCACCACAGGCCGCAAAGGCAAGCGCAAAGAAAAATCTTTCAAAGCGCGGCGCCTTTCCACCTCCGACGCGCCAAACAATAAACCCCACCAATTTACTTGACCTGCTTCTAATTGGCGGAGAGTTTCAGCCGCCTCGTCAGTCGAGTAGCGGTTGTGCTTTTCAATCCAGCGGGAAAGACCTTTGCTGCAAGTATAGTGAGGGTAAGTTTCCTTCAAAAAGTGAGTAGGCCCGTTGCAGACTTCGCGTTCAGTGTGACCGTAGTCAGTAAACCACACTCGGTCTTTGCGAAAGAGACGCATTTGATAGCGGGGATATTGAGTGCTGCGGCGAATCCAGCGCTCCATAAATATTACTTTTTCAGCTACGTAATAGCCGATATATTCTTGACTTTCGATCGCCTTTAAGCATTCAGCAAACAGTGCAGGCGTCATCCGCTCGTCAGCTTCGAGGATGTAAACCCATTCGTACTTGCACGGGACTTCTTGGAGCATCCAAGTCCGCTGGCGTCCGTGACTTTCAAAGCGGTGCTGCACTGTTTGCACGGCATAGTTCTGAACAATCTCAAGGGTGCGATCGGTGCTGAAAGAGTCAACTACAATGATATCGTCACAAAGCAGTGCCGATTCAATGCAAGCGGCGATATCAATCTCTTCGTTGTAAGTCAGAATATAAATTGAGAACATTCCCAGCTTTCAGTAAGGGCAAACTATTGGGTAAACAAACTATTTCTCAGGGATGTCTCGACCAGCGCGATCCCTGCCAGCGCTGGTCAATTTTTGCGGCGGCCGAACCGCAGAATTCCCATGCTTCTCAATCCCGTCCAACCAACAGTAATGTAGCCGATCGCTAACAGCAAACTGGTGATTCCCGTCTGCAAACTCGAATTTCTCGATCGAGTTCTTAACTCTTTCTCTTTTTGTTGCTTGCGGGTGCGAATCTCGTTGCGAGCTTGAGTGGGGAGTGATTGAGCTTGCTGTTCCAAGAACTTGTCGAGGGCTTTCGGGTCATTCTTCGACTCCTGAAGCACAGCTTTCAATTCCTTGGGAACCTCTGGACTCTTGAGTGCTTCTTGCAGCTTCCCGTCGTCTTGCAGCAGCGCCCCTATCTGGCTGCGACGCTGGCTTTTGAGCTGTTCTACCTGAGCTTTAAATTGAGGGCTTTTAAGTTGTGCCTCAAGTTGACCTTCCGCTTGTCCGGCTTCTTGATCGACTTGAGCCAGAGCATCCTTGAGTTCCAAACGAGTATTGTTGAGGTGAACGGGAACCAGAGATAGGTAAACTAGACCTAACAAGCTGGAAATCAACAGCGCCCAGAATCGCAAGTCCAGCCAAACGTTGCGTCGCTCAATAGAGACTCCACTGCTGCTGTCCACCCAAAAGCCAGTCATCAGGAGGGCGATACCGATCAAAGGAATAATGCCCTTGTCAACTATCTGAGTTGCAGCAGTCAACTGCCAGCCTCGATTGAGAAGGTCTGAAGTTTCTCCCGGCAGCGACAGAACAATGCAGTCAAGCAAAGCAGAGAGAATCAAGATAATCCCGACTACTTTGAGAGTTCGAGCAGCTACTGAAGAAAATTGACGGCTATTACTTGCTTTCATAATTCGTGTTAGATAATTCTACACCGTTAGATTCAAGGGGGTAGTTGAGTGGATTTTGTTGAACGAGTTTAGCTATTTTCCACCAAAATAGCTGCTTCGGATACCGAACTCGACTTTCCTCTGGGTTTTCACAGGCTGCGGTTGCGATCAAAAAGGTCGAGTTTCTGCACAGCTATATAGAGTTGGACACAGGAGGCTGTGCGCTTCTGGGTTGGCTGTAAAGCTTGGTCAAGATAGCGCCCAGACTCTGCTGCAAGCAACTGCTGGCTTCTTCTATAGTCTGACGAATCCAGCGTAAAGATGAGTTCTGCACGCTTGGGCTCGGTGCTTTTAACTAGCTTTCGCTCGCGCGGCGGTGTCAGAAATAATAGACACAGGAGGAGCGCGTTTCGTTGGGTTTCACCCCCTAGGGCTCTCACTCCCCGATCGCCTGCCCGATGCGGTGGAACTCTCATCCCTTGTCTTATAGTAATTGATATAAGAGAGGGCGGGAATAAATAATTGTTTACCAACCTTTTTAACATCCAATTACCAACAGCACGATACGGCAGTCACAAATACACGAATAGCGGTTTTTTACTGGAAATTCTGTTTACCATATCAGCTTCGTCGCAGGTAATTTTACTTCTATATTCTTGCTTAAGAGTCACACATTACTAATGCCTAGTTAGTCATGTCTGACTATTAATTATTGCCAGGTTGAAGGATTTATTGTTCAATATTAAAAGTGCAAAAATTCAGTTTTTTTGGTAGGATAATTTTGCTCGCTGTTAAAATTTTGTGGTAATGACTGCAATGATTTCTAATGTTTACACGTTGAAAGAACTTGAAAAATCGCTCGCATCCGATCCGGACAAGTGGCGTCCGCTCGTGTTTACTAACGGGTGCTTCGATATCCTGCACTGCGGTCACGTCCGCTATTTGCAGGCAGCAAAAAATTTGGGGCGATCGCTCGTGGTGGGCTTGAATAGCGACGCCAGCGTGCAAGCTATCAAACCCCAGCAGCCGGGATTGCCACCCCGCCCGATCGTACCGGAAAATCAGCGAGCCGAAGTGTTGGCCGCCCTCAAACCAGTAGACGCCGTAATAATTTTTGCCGAGATTACAGCAATTAAACTGATAAATATCCTGAAGCCTGATATATACGTTAAAGGAGGCGACTATCAAGTCGAAACTCTGCCAGAAGCACCGGCTGTTATCGCCGGAGGTGGCAAGATTTCCTTAATCGAAATAGAAGTTCCGAGTTCTACGAGTGCGATCGTCAAACGCATTTTACAATTAGGTACTTAACCCTCGATCGCAAACAGCAAACAGTGAGCTAAACTCAGAAGTTGCCCCATCATCAAAAAACACGCTTGGTGCGCGCGTGCGAAGCTATCCCGTAGGGAATCGCTCGTACAACTTCATTCCAATTGCTAAGCAGGAGATAATTTTAATGGAACTCACAAGCAATAACACGATCGCGGAAATCTTACAAAGACACAAAGCAGAGTTACTAGCAGACTGGCTCAAAGAACTGCAAAATACCGGGCTGCGGCGGGACGACTTGATGAGAGCCAAAGAATTGCGCTCCGAGTGTCAAGAGTTCCTGCAATTGCTCCACATTGCAGTCGGGCACGGTAATTTTAGCGACATCCAGACACCCGAATGGGAAAATATGCGGGTGTTGCTAGCAGAAGTTTCGCGATCGCGCGTTCAGAGAGGCTTTACTCCTTCAGAGATAGCGAGTTTCATTTTATGCTTCAAAAAGCCATTGTTCGATCGGCTTTGTCATGAACTGACAGAAAACCGCGACGCACTTGTCGAACAACTTTGGCTTTCCACCAGTTTATTAGACCAGCTTGGCCTTTGGGTGACAGAAATTTTTCTCAAAGCTCGCGAAGAAGTCATCGAACGCCAGCAGCAAGAAATGCTCGAATTGTCAACACCCGTAGTCAAACTTTGGCAAGGCATTCTCGCTTTACCCATGATCGGGACTCTCGACAGTGCCCGCACTCAAATAGTAATGGAAACTCTGTTGCAGGAAATCATGGAAACCGGCTCAGAATTTGCGATTTTAGACATTACAGGCGTGCCGACTGTTGACACTTTAGTTGCTCAACATTTATTAAAAACTGTCGCTGCCGCCCGTTTAATGGGTACTGAGTGCATCATCAGTGGCATTCGCCCGCAAATAGCTCAAACCATAGTTCACTTGGGAGTTGACTTGCAGGATATTCTCACAAAAGCGACTTTAGCAGATGCTTTTAAAGTCGCTTTGCAGCGCCAAGGTTTAACTATAAAAAATCTTAAAGAGGAAAGATAAAAATATTTAAATTTGACATGAAAGTTTAAGTAAAAATCAACACACAGGTGAATTTGTGGAACGGATACCAATACTTCAAATGGGAGAATTTCTGCTAGTAACAATTCAAGTAGATATGCACGACCGATTGGCAATGACTTTGCAAGACGATCTGACAAACCGCATAGTCAAAACAGGAGTTAAAGGTGTTTTAATAGAAATCTCTTCCCTGGAAATTGTAGATTCCTTTATCGGGCGTATTATCAACAATATCGCTAGTATGTCGCGAATTTTAGATGCGGAAACAGTTGTAGTCGGGATGCAGCCAGCGGTTGCTATTACGCTCGTTGAGTTGGGGCTTTCCCTGACAGGAGTTCGCACAGCTTTAAGCGTTGAAAAGGGCATGATTTTGTTAAGAAAATCATTGAGTGTGTCTGTTGACGAGGAAGCGTAAGCAGTCGCTTAATTGTCCCCTGACTGAGGCACAGGCAGTCAAGAAACCTAGTTTGTTTGTAGATACCTTGTTGACAAAGTGAAGATTTCTTAGGACAGGACTTACGCACTCAATGGGGTTAAATCAAGGGTTTGAGATTCCTGCACTATCTTCTCTTTTGAGAGAAAATCGTAGTAAGTGCGTAATTCCTATTAGCAGAAACTAAGTTGATGATCGTAAGTCCTATATTTTGGGGAGAAGTTCTATTTTGGTACAGTAGCCGCCATGTCAAAACGTGAGACACTAGAAATCCGATCGTCATCCGATATAGTCCACGTCCGACAGCAAGTGCGAACTTGGGCTGTAGCAATGGGGTTCGGTTTACTTGACCAAACGAAAATCGTTACCGCAGCCAGCGAACTCGCCCGCAATACTGTAGACTACGGCAAAGGGGGAACTGTAACTCTCGAAACGCTCCAATTAGGAACCCGCAAAGGGCTGAGGCTGATATTTGAAGACAAGGGCCCGGGAATTCCAGACATCGAATTGGCTATGACTGACGGTTATACTTCTAATCACGGTTTGGGTTTGGGGCTCAGTGGTTCCAAGCGGTTGATGCACGAATTTGAGATTGTTTCCAAAGTGGGTAAGGGGACTAAAATTGCGATCGTCCGCTGGCGGTGAGTAAGTAATACGATTTGAGAGTTGAGATTTTAGATTACAGCATTTGGGAAGGACTGAAAGCATCCAGGATACAAGCCCCCGGATGAATCCGTGGGCTTAATGCTTCAATTCTAAAATCTAAAATCTAAAATCTAAAATCGATTGAGTGAGGACGATCGGGGTTTGGAGCTTGCGTATAGTTGTATTATTTTTTAAAATTGGTATAAATAGCAACCAGCAAAACCAAGAAGTGATTCTTGGAATGCCACACCATACCCGGAGAGGGTTGGCGTATGGAGGATTTCATTATGAGAACTGGTGACATCCTCCTGCGCCAAATCAAAGATTATGGTGTAGGCTTCCCAAGAATCACTTCCTAGGTTTCCTGGTTGCTCTCTTGCGAGATTTCGCCACTTGCCTAGACTCAGTTGCCTCAGTCCCTGGTAGATCGGCTGCACAGGCGCTTTCGATTCCCGTCTGTCCAACGGTACTAATGAGGCATATTCCTCGGTTTCTGATATTCTGACCTGCTGCCACATCTCTATTCGTTGTGTATCCACAGTGAGGACAGCTATGAACTCTAACACTCAGGTCTTTTTTGACGAACCCGCCACACTCAGGACATTCTTGAGAAGTCCCCCTAGCATCAACTTCGGCAAAGAATTTCCCACGCTTCCAGCACACATACTTAACGATGGTTCTGAATTGTCCAAAAGCAGCGTCAAGCATATGCTTCCCAAACATCCCTTTGGCACTGATGCGGTAATCCAAGTCTTCCATGAAAACCATATCACCAACATCACAAAGGGCATGGGCTTGCTTGAAATGGAAGTCTTTCCTCGTGTTGTCAATTTGATGGTGAAGTCGGGCAACTTTAAGGCGTTGTTTTTCGTAGTTTTTAGACCGCTTACTTTTTCTCTTCAGTCTGCGTTGCAGCACTTTCAGCCTACCTTGCAGACGTTTAAAGAACTTTGGCGGTTTTACAAGAACACCGTCACTTGTTGCCAAGAATTTCTCCAACCCAATATCAACTCCAATGGGATGACCGTAGGGTGTTGGGTCGGGAATGTTGACATCACATTGCAGCGAAATAGATGCGTACCATTTATCGGCTTTCCTCAAGATTCGCACTTGTTTGACCACAAACCCTGTCGGGATAGGTCGATGCAAGTTGAGGGGAATCGCCCCAATCTTGGGCAGTTTAATGTGCAAATTCGTCACCGGATTCTCTTGAAACTGAGGAAACAGCAACGACTTAAACTGCCCATACTTCTTGAATCTGGGGAAGCCGAACCCTCTGTTCTGAAAATATTCCCATCCTCTATGCAACTGCTTAATAGCATGCTGGAGAACTTGAGAAGGAACCTGACTCAACTTGGGAAATTCTTTCTTAGCTTTCGGCAAGTTGTTAAGCTGTTGAATTTCGCCTGGGAACTTTAGCTCCGAAGAAATGATGTACTCTTTCTCCAGAGAGCATCTGTCAATCGGACACTTACGACTGTCACACCAATCTTTTATCTCTCTCAGTGCATAGTTAAATGCGCCTCGACAGATTTCCATCCACTCAATGAGTTGTTGCTCTTGAGCGGAGTCTGGATAGATTCGGTAGCGGTGTGTAAGTGTCAGCATTCCAGTATTATACAGTGTTTACTGGTGAGTAGTGTAGCGTTAAATGTTAATTTAAGGGACATGGAGTCCCATAAAATTAACTTGGGGGAGTCCATGTATCCCACATCAAATCAGAGATTATGGTGTGGGTCTTATAGCTTCCCCAAACCCCCACGAAAAGATAAAAAATGATAGATGCCGTAGCCCTGCCCGTAACAGAAGAAAGTCAAGTGGGAGAAGCGCGCCGAATCGCAGTCGCCCTGGCGGCCGAAGTCGGATTTAACGAGACCGATCGCGGTAAAGTAGCAATTGTTACCACAGAAGCAGCAAAAAACGTGGTCAAGCACGCCCGCGAAGGAGAACTTTTGCTGCGAACATTAAAAACAACGGCAGGATATAGCATTGAAATAGTAGCGCTCGATAGGGGGCAGGGAATGGCAAATGTCGCGCTGTGTCTACGGGACGGTTTTTCTACAGCGGGAAGCCCTGGAACGGGACTGGGGGCAATTCAACGCCTCTCTACTTTTTTTGATATTCATTCTGTACCAAAACTGGGGACAGCCTTATTAGCGCGGCTGGAACCGACCCAAAATAGCCGGGAAGCATCCCAAAACAGCAATTACTTGGAATTTGGGGTCGTCCACTTACCGAAAGCAGGAGAGCAAATTTGCGGCGATTCGTGGGCGGCAGAAAATCACTGTGAGAAAAACCTGATTTTAGTTGCAGACGGGCTCGGCTACGGGGATTTGGCCCAGGAAGCGTCTCAGGAAGCAGTGCGGGTATTTGAGGAAAACGCCAAACTTGGGCCGAAAGCAATTTTAGAGAAGGCGCACGCTGCTTTAAAAAATACCAGAGGAGCGGCGGCGGCGATCGCCCAAATCGATCGTACTCAACAAACAATTTGTTTTGCCGGAATTGGCAACATCAGCGGTGTAGTTGTCACAGATAACCAAAGCCGCAGCATGGTTTCCTACAACGGCACAGTTGGACATATGATGCGAAAAGTAGCAGAATTTGTCTATCCTTGGTCGCAGCAGTCCCTACTCATCATGCACTCCGACGGTTTGGCGGCGCAGTGGAATTTAAACCGCTACCCGGGTTTAGCCTCCAGGCATCCTGCTTTAATCGCAGCCGTGCTCTACCGGGACTTCAAACGCACTCGCGATGACATGACAGTTATAGTAGCCAAGGTGAGAGAAGCAGCGTGAGTTACCCAATCCTGACGACGGAAGTCCGTTTTGAACAAGACATCGTACAAGTACGCCAAAGAGCTCGCCAAATTGCTAAAGGGCTGGGATTCGATTCCCAAGTACAAACCCGCATCGCCACAGCAGTTTCCGAAATTGCCCGCAATGCTTTCAAATATGCAGGCGGTGGCAAAGTAGAATTCATTGTGGAAGGGGAATCGCCCCAAATTTTTCGGACTCGGATTTCCGACACCGGGCCGGGAATTGCTGATTTACCGGCTGTGTTAAGCCCCAATTTTCGATCGCAAACCGGCGCGGGACTCGGTTTAGCAGCAGCGAAACGGTTGATGGACGAAGTGAAAATCGACTCGGCGCCCGATCGCGGAACGGCTGTACAATTAATTAAACAGTTTTCCAAAAATATGCCGGCGCTGAGTGCGATCGAACTAAATCAATTAGTTGACAAACTAGCGCGCCAAATTCCCGAAGATCCCTATGCCGAAATTCAGCAGCAAAATCAAGAATTACTACGCACTTTAGACGAACTCCGCCAGCGTCAAGAAGAACTCGTACAATTAAATCAACAACTAGAAGATACCAATCGCGGAGTCGTGGCACTTTACGCTGAATTAAACGATAAAGCCGAATCTCTCCGGCGCGCCAGCGAACTGAAAACCAGCTTTCTCTCCAATATGAGCCATGAGTTTCGCACTCCGCTAACGGCAATTATGAGCCTTTCTGAAATATTGTTAGATCGCCTCGACGGAGAACTTTCAGCCGAACAGGACAAGCAAGTAAATTACATTTATAAATCCGCCGAGTCTCTCGCAGAAATTGTCAACGACTCGTTAGATTTAGCCAAAGTGGAAGCCGGAAAACTAACTGTTCGCTTGGCTGATTTTGAAGTCGAAGATTTGTTCAGCGCCCTGCGAGGAATGATGCGCCCCCTGCTTCCCCAAAACTCTGCTGTTTCTATAATTTTTGAAGATCCTCTGGAACTTCCAATCCTCACAACCGACGAGGGAAAAGTTTCTCAGATTTTACGAAATCTGATTTCTAACGCCCTCAAATTTACCGAAGCAGGTGAAGTTCGAGTTGCTGCGGAAATGGGAGAGGAGGGAACAGTTACTTTTTCAGTAGCAGATACGGGCATCGGCATTGCCCCAGCCGATCAAAGGCGGATTTTTGAAGAATTTGTCCAACTCGAAAACCCCTTGCAGAATGGCGTCAAAGGCACGGGATTGGGATTGTCTCTATGCAAAAAACTGGCGGAATTTTTGGGGGGAAGCATTAAAATCACAAGTTCACCCGGAGTGGGTTCGACTTTTTTTGTCACACTGCCGATTCTGTATCCGGGAGAGGAAGAAAACCCTTTGGAAATGTCCTCTGCTAAGGGAGATGAAATATCGCCCAAAAGCGCAAATTCTCCTAGCTTGCGGGGTTCCGGGCGATCGCCAGCGGCGGGTTCAGCAGCCAAAGTTTTGATTGGAGAGGATGAAGATAGTTTTTCTGTATTTGCTGAAAAACTTGCCACCAATTCATTGTACTGCGATATAGGTCGCCAACGGCGCTGATGGTGGATGCGACTGCTCCTTGAGCAACCGCAAGCAATTTTTATCGACATTAGGATACCGAATCTGACCGAATTTGAGGTTTGGGAAGGGTGGAAATGCGATCGAACTACTTGTCAAATACCTACTATCGTGATGAATTCAAAACATTTTGGATTACATCACTTTTTTGCTGTGCGGGATGCTATGCCTGCACGGTGAAAAATATTATTCCGATGCGAAGGGAAACGATATCAGGAATTATAGCTTTTGAGGACTGAAGTCCGATGCTGCGAACATAATTATTTTTTTTCACCGAATTTTATATTGTTCGTAAGAGAGTTAATTTATAGCAGGCAAGATTTATTTAATTTGCAACAGCATTTAACCTTTGTGCTGTAAAATGTATCAGTTCTCAGTTGCCGACTATATAGTAGGGACTTACCGAGGGCCTATTTTCGTGTCGGCGATCGGCTAAAATCCCTGATAAATCTTGTTCTTAGCAAAGTCTCGATTAATAAAAATAATGCAACAGTAGGCGCGTAATCCAAAACCGTACAAAATAAGCCATTCCAAATTCCCAAATCTAAAATCTAAAATCTAAAATCTAAAATGGTATGACTTTCATCTCCCTTCAATATGCCCTGTTTCTGTTAGTTTTGTTCGCGGCTTACTGGTTGGTTCCGCTGCGGTGGTGGCGGCTGTTCATCATGTTGGCGGGTAGTTTAATTTTTTACGCTTCGCTGCAAATTTGGTACATTCCTCTGCTGTTAGTCGCTGCTTTGTTTAATTACTGCTTGGGGATGGCGATTGGGGAACCTCTGGATTGGCGGATTGCTAATGAATCTTGGAACCGCCGCCGTTTGTTGCTGCTGTGGATAGGAATCTCGCTGAATGTGTTGCTGCTTCTGGGCTTTAAGTATGTGCCTTTTTTATTGAGTTCGATCGGCACTGTGTTAAATTGGCCTTTAGCTATCGACGGGGCTGACTGGGTGAAAAGTCACGTCATCGCACCCCTAGGATTGAGTTTCTTTTGCTTTGAGTGCATTGCTTATTTGATTGATGTGTACCGAGGCGCGCCTGCTGCTACTTCGCTGCTGCATTTTGCTGCTTATAAGTTGTTTTTTCCAAAACTGATTTCCGGCCCGATTACTCGGTATCACAACTTGATCTATCAACTGAAAACCCAGCAATTTCCGACGCCCGATCGCATTTCTGAGGGACTTTGGACGATCGCCTTTGGTGCAGTAAAAAAAGGTCTTTTCGCAGATAACTTGGGAATTTATGTCGATTTAAGCTTTACCAACTTGCAGCGGGCAGGTAGCGAGGATTTGTGGCTGGCTATTTTTGCTTACGGGCTGCAACTTTATCTCGATTTTAGTGGCTATGTGGACATGGCGCGCGGTACTGCTTTGCTGCTGGGTTGGTATTTGCCACCAAATTTTGATTTTCCTTATTTTAGTGCCAGCATAGCTGATTTTTGGCGACGCTGGCACATGACTTTAGGCGATTGGCTACGCAATTATTTGTATTTTCCTTTGGGCGGTTCGCGAGTCGGTTTGTGGCGCACTTGTCTGAATTTGTCGATCGTCATGTTAATTGCGGGAATTTGGCACGGGGCAGCTTGGGGATTTATTGTGTGGGGGGGTTTACACGGTTTAGCTTTGGCGGTTCACAGGCTGACTGATGTGGCGTTTAAGCGGTTGCGGATCGAGTTTTTGTGGGAAAATCCGATCGGGATTGCGATCGGTTGGCTGTTGACTCAGGCGATGGTTTTTGGTAGTTGGATATTTTTCCGCCTTCCAGATTTAAAGGATTCTGGATGGGCGATTTCGCATTTGTGGGGACACACTGCTGACGTGCAGTTTGCTGAGAAAGTTTATGTAGAAGCTTTGGGTTTAGATAGAGTGAGTTTAGCTTGGATGCTGGCTGCTTTGGCTGTGGCGATGCTGGGGAATTATGCGTTGAGTCGGGGTTTGAAATTGGAGTTAAATTGGCCGATGAAATTGGTGTTAGTGCCGCTTTGTTTGTATGCGGTTTGGGTGTTGGCTCCCGAAGGCGGTTTGCCTTATATTTATTTTGATTTTTAGGGTATTCTAGCAGAAGGAAGAAGGAAGTTCGGCAACGGATTCTGTAACGGATGTAACGGATGTCATGAAGAAGGAAGTTTGGCAACGGATGTAACGGATGTAACGGATGTCAGGAAAAAGGAAGAAGGAAGAAGGAAGAAAATCAATCGTTTCAGCCATTAACAACGTCCTAACCGTCTTGGCTGTTGCTATATTTGATTTTCCTTTTATTCCCCGTAAGGTGCGCCGAAGTGATTCCCCGCTTTGGCGCGCGGTGCCCACCCTAGAAATCACAGTCAACAGTCAACAGTCAACAGTCAACAGTCAACAATCATCTTGCTTCTGCACCCTACAACTGATAAGAACACCAGTCGCTCCAGCTACCTACATAAAGTTTAGCATCGGGAATCCCAGCGATTTCTAAAGACAGTAAATTAACGCAAGCCGTCACCCCGGAACCGCAATAAACGATGATTTCTTCCGCTTTTTCTAATTCCGTCCACCGCTGTTTTTGTTCGGATGCCGATCGCACTTTTCCAGTTTCATCCGTCACCCCTTGCCAAGGATAGTTAACCGCACCCGGAATGTGGCCTGCAATGGGGTCGATCGGCTCCCGCAAACCTTCATATCTCTCGCTTTCTCGCGAATCAACCAAAACCTTTCCCGGCAAGTCTTTACGCTCTTTTACCGCCTCAATATCTACCGCCAAATTCTGCTGCAATTGAGCAACAAATTTACCCTCGCGGGGTTCTGGCAAAATATTTGTTACCGGATATCCCCCCGCTTTCCAGCCGCTGAAACCCCCGTCTAACAAAGCGACTTTGCTGTGTCCCATATATCGCAGCAGCCACCATAAACGAGAGGCAAAAGCCAGTCGCGAATCGTCATAGGCGACGACTAAAGTTTCAGGTGAATTAATGCCGATCGCGCTCAATTTATCAGCTAATTCTTCAATATTTGGCAGCGGATGTCTACCGCCGTGTTTACCCACTGAACTCGCGAGATCGCGGTTTAAATCTAAATAGAAAGCTCCGGGAATGTGACCTTCTTGATATTGTTTTTGTCCCAATTCAGGGTCGGAAAGGGAAAACCGACAGTCAATAATTACAACTTGCGGATTGTCGGTATTGGTAGCTAACCATTCAGGAGAAACGATGAAGTTGTTGTCAGTCATAATTATTAAAGTCTATATTTTAACATCTATCGGGAAGGAGATTTTTTCTCTGGTTCTGCTTTTTCGGAAGCAGGTTTTTTAGGAGTTGCTTTTTCCGAAGTTTCTTTAGGCGAATTGGATTTTTTAGGAGTTGCTTTTTCCGAAGTTTCTTTGGTAGAATTGGATTTTTTAGGAGTTGCTTTTTCCGAAGGTGATTTTTCGGCGGGTGCGGGAGTTGGAGTTGGCAGAGGGGGAGTTACTGCTGCTTCTTGAGCGTAAAGCAGATATTTCTGATACTCGATTACTTTTGATTGAGCTAGTTGATGGTTGGGGCTAGAGACTGGTACTCTTCTCATTAATGAGACGGCTTCTTGCCAACGATCGATAACTGTACTCCAATCTTCCTTGGTTTTTGCCGATCGCCCCAATTCTGCTGCTTTGAGTGCGCTGTTAACGGCTTCTCGAAAAGTATCTGGTATAGTATCCGGTGCAGTTGCTAAATTTGCTGTTTCATCGGGATTATTCCCCGCAGTTGCTGCTGGCTGGTTCAAAATTTTACCGACAAACGCCACCACCGCGATCGCCAACATACCCGTTACTAGCCCGACTACAATGAAAGTCGATCGCAGTCGGTTCTCAAATGCAGCAAGTTCCGACGGTTTTTCCTCCTCAAAATTGTTCTCCATCTCTGTGCGATCGTCCATATTAACAACAGCAGTATTTGGTACAGCTTCTCCTGCAAAGCTCTGTGGTTCAAAATTGCTGTTCTCCAAACTAAACTCTTGACTCCAAGCAGCAGCAATCTGACCGCTTTCTCGGCCTTCAACCTTCACTTTGCGAATCGAATCCGGCTGCAAATTTGTCAGCTCGGTGCGAACCAAATCAACTAATGTATTTTCTATGGGTACTTGCTCGGCCTCAAGAATTACATCCAAACAATCGCCGTCGAGATTCGCGGAGGCTGTGATGCCTTCAGATTGCAACTGGCTGTTTAGCCAAGATGCGATCGCAGTGGCGAGATTTCCCTGCTTGGCAAGTTCCTGAAAATTAAGCTCTGTCATAGCTGGACACCTGATAACGCAGAAGATAAAAGGTAAAAGGCAGAAAAAATGAAAAAGTCAGAAATAGTTTTTTGGAGTTGAAAACACAATAACTGAAATTCAACAAATAGTATAATGTATCGTGGCAAATCCAAGCCCAAAGATGCAAATTATCACTCTCGCTACCCCTCGCATCCCTTGGGAAAAGACTTCAGTCCTTTCTACGAACCGAACTCAGGTTTGCAGTACAGCCAAAAATCTTCTCGCTGAGCCGCCAAATACCGCTGCTTCAACCTGGTAATTGATACCGGGCGCGCAAGCAAGTCCAGATACCGCAACGGCGTTAAGTTGAACCGCAAGCATCGCCCCTACAACCAGCATCCGCCTGGAAAAATCCTCGATCGCGCGGATGCGAGATTTGAGATTAAAAAATTGTGCGATCGCAGTGCCATCGGCGGACAGCGAGTGATATCATCAGTTAGTCAATATTCAAGTTTTTATAGCAAATAACTCGATCGCACAATGGTAGCAATAGCAATTTTAGCTGCTGGACGCGGCACGCGCATGAAATCTGACTTGCCTAAAGTTCTACACGAATTGGGCGGTCGATCGCTAGTTGAGCGAGTCCTCCAAAGTTGTCAAGAAATTCAAATTACCAGGCGACTTGTCATCGTCGGTTATCGAGGCGAACTCGTTAAAGAATCCCTGATTCGAGGTCAAGAATTATCAGGGAAAAATCTTCAATCTCCTCTCCTAGAATTTGTCGAACAAACCGAACAATTGGGAACAGGTCATGCCATCCAACAATTGCTGCCTCACTTAGAGGGATTTCAAGGAGACTTGCTGGTATTAAATGGGGATGTACCTTTGCTGAGGGCAGAAACTCTCAAACAATTGATGGTAATTCACAAACAGCACCAAAACTCTGCTACTTTATTGACAGCTAATTTGCCTAATCCTCAAGGGTACGGCCGAGTATTTACCGACAGTCAAAACTTAGTCCAGCAAATTGTCGAAGACCGCGACTGCACACAAGCTCAAAAGCAAAATCACCGAATTAATGCAGGTGTTTACTGTTTTCACTGGCCGGATTTAGAGAAAATTTTGCCAGAATTGAAGGCAGACAATGACCAAAAAGAATATTACCTAACTGATACGGTAAATTTCCTCAGTCCGGTGATGGCGGTGGATGTGGAAGATTATCAAGAAATATTGGGAATTAACGATCGCAAACATTTAGCTACAGCTTGCGATATTTTACAAACGCGGGTAAAGGACAAGTGGATGACGGCGGGAGTGACGCTGCTAGATCCCAACAGCATCACCATTGACGATACCGTAGAGTTGCAGCCGGATGTGGTAATTGAACCGCAAACTCACTTGCGGGGAAATACTTCGATCGCCTCTGGGAGTCGCATCGGCCCCGGCAGTTTGATCGAAAACAGTCAAATTGCAGAAAACGTGACTGTGCTTTATTCGGTGGTTTCTGACAGTATGGTTGCTGAAAATGCGCGAATTGGCCCTTACGCACACTTGCGGGGACACGCAGAAATTGGGTCGAACTGTCGCGTCGGCAATTTTGTAGAATTGAAAAATACTCAAATAGGCGATCGAACTAATGTCGCTCACTTGTCTTATTTAGGCGACGCGACTTTGGGGGAAAAAGTCAACATCGGTGCAGGGACAATTACGGCGAATTATGACGGAAAAAACAAGCACAAAACTCAAATAGGCGATCGGAGTAAAACGGGTTCTAACAGCGTGCTGGTTGCACCGATAACTGTGGGGAAAGATGTTAGTGTAGCGGCGGGGTCTGTGGTGACAGAAGATGTGCCGAATGATTGTTTAGTAATAGCCCGTTCCCGGCAAGTTGTCAAACCAGGTTGGAAGTTGAAAGAACCTAAAAAGTGAACGATTGTTCTCTTTTTATATGATGAGTTTCTACCCGCGAATTTAGCACTCGATACCAAAGAAACCGGGTTTTTATAATGGAAGCGATCGCACTCTAGAAGAGATTTCAGTGAAAAACCCGGTTTCTGCGTAAGTTTCCAACCTTGAGAAATCGGGTGGATCGCGATCGGCTATTTTTGGTTATTTTGTTGGTGCAGATAGTTGTTAATCGCTTTAGCGATTTTTGCTTGCTGGTATGGGTTCATCGTGCGGGGTAGGGAGATGCGAGAGCCTCCACAAACTAACAATCTGATTTCGTACCAAGTGTCATTATCCCGATCTTTTGTTCGATCGACTTCCACGCCATAAATCTCGCACAGAGAGTATTCCATTACTTTACGTGCCAACAAACCCCGCTGTTTAACAGTCAAGGTGTTTAAAGTTCCATCGAAGCTGTAGGTTTCATTATTTCTCAAGACGATCACTGCGATTGCTGTAAGCAAAAATATGCCTCCTGTCCATCCCAACCAGCGATCTTCTTGGCTTAAGCGCAGCAATCGATCTTTTGCATTTTTAACATAAAAATTGATATCCGAAGCAACAGCGTCTTGGGTTCCCCAATTAGTGGAGTTAGCAGTGAAAGGAACATTGCCAATAGAAGTCAAAAGTACAACTCTGGTTTTATAGCCGCATCTTTCAACTTTAGCTCCCCGCAAAGAAGCAAGCTCAATTTCTTTGATGTTCGACCCCAGTAAATTCGATCGCACCAACTGGCAATTTCCTTGTTTTGCCTGCAATCGCTGGCAACTCAAGGTTGCTGCATGATAGTCGAAAGTCACCGATATCAGTCCAACTGCCATGAATAAACAACTAGGGAGCCAAAAATCAAATATGCTTTTAGTCTGAATTATTAATTCACTTGCTGTTTGCTTGATTATTTTCATTTATCTCCCCCTTAAATTCCAAAAATGATGTTGCAGAGCGCCTTACTAACCCCGATTAGCCGAATTGTTAACTTATATATTATTTGAAGTCGTCCTCTGCCATGACCCTTTTATTTTAGTAATAGGTTAGCACTAAAATTCCTGACCGACAACAAATGTCGCGAGTTTACCGTCGGCTTAGTTTAAGATAGCTTTCCATGATTTAAAACACATGAATCTTAAAAATATATTAATTATGTTATGTGGAATAAAACGTTAGCTTCGTGCTCCGTAGGGAAGTAATCACCCAGGTGAGTACAGGTTTACATTTGGTTACATTATCAGTTTTATTTGCGCCTACTTAATTATCGTTAGTTATTAACTTGGGCGATTCCCTACATGATAGCTACGATTCACGGACTTGCACGGCAAATACATTGCTAAGCGTGCGATTATCGCTAATCGATATATAGCTGCGAATCAAGTCAGCCATTTTGTACTGTTCTGTTAGTGAATAGCTTCTTAAACAGATGATATCGCCCCCGAACATCCACAAATGAACATAATAGCTACGATTTCCCTCGCTATCTCTTATTTCCTCTAATTCCACCGCAGAAATCTCGCGAGTTGAGCATTCGGTAACATTATGAAGCCACACACCCCGTCGTTTAATGGTCATTTTGCTAAAAGTTTTATCAAAAATATATGTTTCATCTATCGCCCCGTCCAATAAAGACAGAGAAAACAACAGAAATATGCCTCCACCTATCCAATTTGACGCTAAAATAATCTGCAATAGTCCAATGACGATGAATGGAGAAATTAATAGCAAACCATCCCAGGCGCTGGCAGTTTTAATTGTTAGTTTAGTTGGTGTTTGTTTGAGAATTTTCATGAGTTTAGTTATTGAGTTTAAAAACGAGGTTAATTACTTATATATCCGCTGTCTGCAATTTTTAAGGCACGGATTATTATTTGACACTGCTTTGGACGATCGCACTTTTGGTGTTGTCAACAGCCTTGACAGCATAAGCATCGCCCGGACGTAGCTGTAAAGCTCTGTTAAAATTGATTAAAGCGGTTTGATAGTCTCCCTGTCCGTAGTAGATATAGCCGAGTTTCATAGATTGTTTGAAGTCAGAATTTTGAGCAGCAACATGAGTAGAATTAGGGTCAGCAACAGGTGCTGCAGGAGCAGGAGCTGGCTCGGCTGCAGGAAATGACTCGAAAGCCGGAGATAACTCTTGATAGGGTGATGGAGAAGTGTTGAAATCCGAAGGAAAAGCAGAGGGAAATTGCTCGTTATATCCCTGCTCTAAATTAGATCCAGAGTCAGAGATTTTTACAAAGTTTTTGCCATAAAATACTGAAGTAGTAATGCCTCCCAATACAAACATTAGCAATCCAGCACATTGAATTAAAAAGGTTTTTCTGATTTTTTCATTACTCCAATTTTTGATATAAAAAACTAAGGATGCAAAAGGGACAAGCAAGTAAAGCACTCCCCAAATAGTTTCCTCTCCAAAAGCTTGAACTAACCCCCAAAAATAGCCAACAAGACTTAAAACTAAACCTAAAATGAAAAATAAGGCGATCGCAATACCAGGCATTTTCTCTTTCTCCCATTAATGTAGAATTATTTAGCACACTGTAAAGGTAAGGATTCCGGCACATTTTTAACCTGACACTATTTCCCCTGTTTGCTGTGTTAAAAATAGATTAGCGGTGACAACAGTTCGATCGCGCACAGCGAATGTTAGGATTTAGGTTAGGATTTTGACTAGGAACTCGATCGCGACTGCCGCAAATGATACCCTTTACCCTCGATCGACCCGAAGAACCATTTGCACGCGCAAGCAAAGGCTGGGACATCCAAAAGCTTTATACCGACTTGGCAAATGCCAAACAAGAATTCGCCCCCCACACCAGAAGAGGGCTGACACCCGTAGAAAAGCGGCATCTCTGTGGCTTGTTGTGCGGCTACAGCCCAGCCGAAATTGCGGTTTTTCTCAACAAACAAATCAAAGGTGTAGAAGTTGATTTGTCAAAAACTTTGTACCGATACATAGAAGTATTGACAAATCGGCCGCGAAATGACCTCAAAAATTGGAGAGATGCGATCGACTGGCTGGAAATAGCCGGGTATAAAACGCAGCCAAAAACCTCAACCGGCGCCTTTTTAAAAGCTACTCTCCACCATTCAGACAGGATTTTGTCTGCAGCTATCAGTCCCGACGGACAATTACTCGCAACGGGTTCAGAGGACAGTACAGTGAAAATTTGGAGTTTGCACAGCGGGGAACTGCGGCAGACGATTTTCGGACATTCAACAGCCGTGTTGCTAGTTGCTTTCAGTCCCGCCAGCAAAACGCTGCTGACACGATCGCGCGCGGGTACAGTCAAACTCTGGAACCTGCAAAACGGCCAACTCCTGAAGCGTTTGGCAGACGTACACCGCCACGAATCCGTCGCTGTCAGCCCCGACTGGCAAATTTTGGCGATCGGCACCACCTGCGGCACAATCAAGCTTCAGCACCTCAACAGCGGCCAACTGCTGCAAATTTTGGAAGGCTACCAAGGGGATGACATAAGTGCGATCGCCCTGAGTCCCAACGGCAAAATGCTAGTAGCCAGCGGCCTCAATGCAGCCAGCGGTTTCTGTCGCGCCACAGTCACTTTGTGGGAATTGCCGGGAGGCGAAGTGAGGCGAACATTTGGTAGCGAAAATTATGTAGCGATTTCTTCCGATAGCCAAATTCTTGTCAGTCATGGCGGCCAAACTATCAAACTGTGGAATTTGCAAACAGGCGAATTATTGCATTCGCTGCAAACAGGAATTCGCATCACTTCCGCCGCCGCAATTAGCCCTGATGGGAAATACTTTGCAGTGGGGTGTTTTGACGGCACTGTTAGACTTTGGAATCTTCGCGGCGAATTACTGCACACTTTAGATGGACATTCTAGCCCTGTGTCTGCGGTGGCGATCGGGCTTTTGGGCGAAACTATCGTCAGCGGCGGAGAGAATGGTACTGTTAAACTTTGGCAACTGCGGATTTAAGAATATCGATTCCGGTTGCACCGTCCGTGCTTGTTGACTGTTGACTGTTGAGTGATGACTGTTGACTGTTGAGTGATGACTGTTGACTGTTGACTGATGGCTGATGACTGATGACTGATGACTGATGACTGATGACTGATGACTGTCGGATTTGATATCAAACTAATGCCGATCGAGATACCCGACTTGTTCAAAAAGTCGGGTATCTGAACCACATACTGACAATTTCGATCGCCCTTTTAAGCAATAAAAATCAGCGTTCCCTTGCTCATTTCCAAAGTATCGCCCATTTGCATACCATTGTGAAAAGCACCCAAAATAACCTCGCTAGTTTTGCCGAAAGCGATCGCCCCGCTAGCATCAATTCCAATTGCGCCAAAATCCCGTTGACGTTCGTCAGCTTCAGTAAAAGAACGCTCAAAAGCAGCTTTCAAACTCAAACCATCCGTTACCCGAATCACAATTCGCGCGGCCAAACACTCGTCCATAATGTGCTCGCCAATCCCCGTACAGCTTACCGCCGCACTTTGGGCTGCGTAATTTCCCGCCGGCATCGCCGAGTCACTAACCCGCCCAATCCGCTCAAAACCCTTGCCACCAGTCGAAGTCGCAGCAGCCAAGCGTCCATGCACATCCAAAGCTACGACTCCGATCGTACCCATACCGGCCGGTTCGGCAACCACGTCAGCCATTGCTTTGCTAAAATTGCCTTGGCGTTCCTGCATCCACTCGTGCAAACGCAAATCCGTCATCGGATCGTAAATCGGCAATTGAAGTTCTCGCAGCAATTCCGCCGAACCAAAATCAGAGAGAACTCGATCGTCCGAATGCTGCAAAAATTGAGCAAGTTCGATCGGATGTTGAACGCGAGAAACATTAATCGCCCCGCTGAAACGCTGCATCAAACCGTCCATTAGCGAAGCACTCATCCGAATTTGACCGTCCGACTGCACTACAGAACCAGTACCGGCATTGAATCGCGGGTCATCTTCCAACAATTGGCAGCCCCGCACCACTGCATCTACGGCACTTGCACCGTCTTTCAGCAGCGGATAAACTTCCTCCAAAACATCGTAAAGCGATTTCCGCACCGCCTCAATTCCGCCTTTACTATGTAGAGAACTGCCCGCACCGCCGTGAATAACTAGCTTTGGTTGCACTTGTTGCGATGCCATAATTTATAACCTAATAACCTAAAATTTTTCCTTTGCAATCTTAGCTTTGATCGAGCAACTTGCCCTACATTCTTAATCTTGAGCCGCCAAACGGCGGCGACGACAACGTTCGGAGCAGTATTTGACCTCATCCCAGCAGTCGGCCCATTTTTTGCGCCAAGTAAAAGGTCGATCGCACACCGGGCACATTTTTGTCGGTAAATCAGATTTCGATCGTTGCTTGGCCATGTTAATTTGGACATTACATTAGTTAGTGATTAAATTTTAATCAAAACAAACAAAACAACCAATTTCTGCCTAACACCTCCCCAAATAAAAATGCTCGAAACGGCCGACGCCAACATCCGAATAGTTTTAGTCGAACCGGCAGGCCCATTGAATGTCGGTTCTGTTGCCCGCGTCATGAAAAATATGGGTTTGCACCAATTAGTTTTGGTAAATCCCCAGTGCGATCATTTAGGGGAAGAAGCCCGACTGATGGCTGTTCGCGCCGCCGACATATTGGAAACGGCTAAAGTAGTCGAGAGTTTGCCCGCTGCTTTGGTTGGGTGTGTCAGAGCGATCGCAACTACAGGAGATGATTGTCGATCGTTGCCAACACAACTAGAAGAACCCGCAGATGCCTTGCCTTGGCTACTAGAAGCCCCCAGCGCCCTAATTTTCGGCCGAGAAGACTGCGGCTTAACCAATGCCGAATTAAACCGCGCTCAACGCCTGATCCGCATTCCCAGTAGCGATGCCTACACATCCCTAAATCTCGCCCAAGCCGTCGCTATCTGCTGTTACGAACTATACCGGGAAGAAGGAAGAAGGAAGAAGGAAGAAGGAAGAGGGAAGAAGGAAGAAGGAAGAAGGAAGAAGGAAGAGGGAAGAAGGAAGAAGGAAGAAGGAAGAAGGAAGAAGGAAGAAGGAAGAGGGAAGGAAGAAGAAGATGCCTCGTTCCCAGGCTCAGCCTGGGAAGGCATATCCAGAGGCTCTGCCTCTTCAATACCCGATGCCACAGATAATTTATCAACTTGTTACCAAGAAAAACTTGCCACCCGCCAGACAGAAAATCCCTCAATTCCCCTCGCCAGTGCTCCCTTGGAAAATTTAGAGGGATATTACCAGCAACTAGAAACGCTGTTACTCAAAATAGGATATTTGCAGCAGCACACAGCAGCAAGCCGGATGGAAAAATTTCGGCGTTTGTACAACAGGGCTTATCCGACAGTGGATGAAGTCGCCATGCTGCGGGGTGTCCTCCGCCAAACAGAATGGGCAATCAAAACTTACCCACGAGAGGCAAATTCTGATACTCTGGATGGGGCGTTACCGGAAAATCCAACGGATAGCTAGCAGAAATGCTGATAATTGGGGATGTGAGATTGAGGATTTTTTTCACAGAGAACTTTCCTTCACCCACTTGTCACCTTCATAACAGAGTTTCTTGACTAAAAACCTAAGCTTTGCGATAATTTGCGAGCAATAAACCCGGTTGCTGATACCATGCAGCGTCTGGGGTAAATCTAAAATCTAAAATCTAAAATCTAAAATTGATTGGCTGACAAGCTGAAAAATCTTAAACTTGAACTTTACATTAGTGATGAAGGAGTAAGACGTGGCAGAGCGGTTTCCCAAAGGATCGATATTATCGGTGATATCCTCGTCGATATCCTCTCCCAACTCCGGCTCAAAGCAGCCTAAGTCCGGCAAAGCAAGTCAGTCTGGCAACTCGGGCCGCCGCCGTCCTCCCCAACCGCAAAACGGCAACCCAGAAATTCGATCGCCCGAACCTGCAACTTTGCCACCGCAACAGGGCCGGGGTAGCAGAAATGGAGCCAATTCTCCCACATCTTCGGAAGAATTTACTACGCAAGACTTTTTATCCGATCCTCGATCGGCAATTAACCCCAGAAAACCCAGAACCAGCAAAACTCCGCAATCGAAGACTCGCCAACCAAGCAAAAAAGGCCTCGCTGCTGTCGATATGTTCGAGTTTCCCGATCCGACTCTGGAGCGGGAAAATGTGAGTTCGATCGCCAGCAATCCCAACAGCCAGCTCCCAACTGCCACTCAGCCTGCAACCCGTGGAAGTCGTTCCAGTTCGCCCCCAGTTCGCATTTCAGACACGGTAATCTCCGCAGATACCAAAAAACCCCCCGTGCCTAAACCGCGCCCAAAAGCGAGTCAGAGACCAGGTAAACGCTCTGCACCTCGGAGCGTGCCGCCGTTGGTGTATGCTACTCGCTTGCTGATTTTGGGAGTTGGGATAGCGGTGATTTGCGGTACGCTGCTGTCGGTGGTGAATGCCGTCAGTCGAGCATCCACGGTAGCGACAGAAGAACCAACCACCGCAGGGCAGAAAAACCCAGCCGATAGCGCATCTGCGGCATCCGCAACCCCAGAAGTGCTACAACTCAATCAAGAATTAGGAGCTTTGAAAACCCAAGTTCAGGTTTTAGCAACAGAAAATCCTAGTTTGACAGCCGGAATATTTCTAGTCGATTTAGATACTGGAAGCTACCTAAATTTTAATGGCGATACTGCTTTTGCTTCAGCTAGCACGATTAAAGTGCCAATTTTAGTAGCTTTTTTCCAAGCAGTAGATGAGGGCAAAGTGCAGTTAGATCAGATGCTGACGCTGAAGCCCGAACACATTGTCGGCGGTTCTGGGGATATGCAAGACCAGGCTCCTGGCAAGAAGTATTCGGCTTTGGAAGTTGCCCAAAAGATGATTGTTGTCAGTGACAATACGGCGACAAATATGATGATTGAGTTGTTGGGAGGTGCTGAGGTGTTGAATCAGCATTTTGCCAATTGGGGTTTGAGTACGACGGTTCTGCGTAATAAGTTGCCAGATTTGGAGGGAACTAATACTACCAGTCCGAAGGATTTGATTAATATCATAGCCCAGGTCGATCGAGGTAATGTGGTATCGGTGAAATCGCGCGATCGCATTTTGCAAATCATGCGCCAAACTAAAAATGATTCTTTGCTGCCGAAAGGTTTAGGCGAAGGTTCAATTATTGCTCACAAAACCGGCAACATTGATACAATTCTTGCGGATGCGGGTATGGTGGATTTGCCGAACGGTAAGCGTTATTTGGTGGCGGTGATGGTGAAGCATCCGCCGGAAACAGAGAAGCCAGCTCAAACATTGATTCGGGAGGTTTCTCGGATGAGTTACCGCTATTTGTACGGTGGGGAAACGCCAGCCGATTCACAAGTGAAAATTAAAAATTGAAGATTCAACCGGGTTTTTTCCGGCTAGTCTCGTAGACTTTATCAAACTATAAATCAGTTTGTGTTATGAAACTAAACATCGGCCTTGCTTGTCTAGTAGCGCTCTCAACTTTAGCCGTTGGAGTCTTCCCTACCTTGAGTAATGCTAATCCTGCTCCTGAATCTGAGACGGACGGCGTGAGAGTGATCAACAATAATATCGAACTCAATCGGGCAAAAAACTTAGCCCGTCAAGCAGCAGAAAGGGCTAATGGGGGTTTAGGCAACTATCGAGCTGAAGCTTCTATGCACGGTACTTCTAAGGAATCGCCGTTTGTTGACAATGGCGATGGAACTTGGACTTTTACTTTTAAGGGTAACAAGCCTGGTTCGTCTGTCTATACGGTAGAAACGGTTGTTACGGTTTCTCAAGATGGCCGAATCAGAGTTGATTACAATGGGCGAATCCGCGAGTTATCTCCATTGTGAACAACTGTGCAAATATCGGGCTATGCAGTTTCAATCCTCGATCGGGATTTAAGTTAACGGCATTTTTTCCCTTTGTTACAATCAAGGGAATTCCCATCCTCAGATCAGCGCTAATGCAAATTATCCTAGAAGTTCCCGATATCCTTGGCGAAAAACTGCAACAATTGGGCGATCGTCTCCCGGAAGCCCTGGATCGGGCACTTCGGGAACTCGCCCCCGCAGAAACCATCCCCTACCAAGACGATCGCCAAATCGTCGAACTGCTAGCGAGTCAACCCAGCCCAGAAGAAATCCTCGCAATCCGCCCCACACCTGCGTTGCAAGCCCGCATGAGCCAACTGCTCGATCGCAATAAATCCGGCACTATTTCGGCCAGAGAGGAAGTCGAACTCGATCGCTATTTGCTGTTAGAACATTGGGTGCGTTTAGCCAAAGCTCACGCCTACAAACGCTTACAGACAGAAGCATGAGTTATGCTTGATGTTGAATTTTGGGTTTCAATCCCTGATAGGGATTTATGTTAATTTCGGCGTGAGAATATCGCCGGAATTGATCCGGCGACAGGTGCGTTTCAATCCCTGATAGGGATTTAGGTTGATTCCGGCTTTCGGGGTTGCTCTAGCCCCCATGGGCTTCATGGTGTTTCAATCCCTGATAGGGGTTTAGGTTGATTTCGGCGAAACTACCGTTAATTTACCCGCGAAAATTGATTTGTTTCAATCCCTGATAGGGGTTTAGGTTGACTCCGGCGCAGTTTTTGCTGCTGGTCTTGCTCCTTGGGCAGCTCGGTTTCAATCCCTGATAGGGGTTTAGGTTGACTCCGGCAAAGATTTTGCGGTAGTCGCTCGTCACATCCACCAGTTTCAATCCCTGATAGGGGTTTAGGTTGACTCCGGCCTGACTCCCTATTTTTACCCCTCCAACCATGTCAGAGCCGTTTCAATCCCTGATAGGGGTTTAGGTTGACTCCGGCCGTGGGTACCACTACCATTAACAAAGATGGATATCAGTTTCAATCCCTGATAGGGATTTAGGTTGATTCCGGCGGAGGATATGAGAGCGCTAGAAAACAATATAACGTTTCAATCCCTGATAGGGATTTAGGTTGATTCCGGCTCAATAACGACCCACCAAATCAATTCAATGACGTGGTTTCAATCCCTGATAGGGATTTAGGTTGATTCCGGCCCGAAGCTTGGCCGATATCACCAGGCGGCATATCAGTTTCAATCCCTGATAGGGATTTAGGTTGATTCCGGCGCGTGACCAAAGATACCGTGCTGCCGTGACCGAGTACGTTTCAATCCCTGATAGGGATTTAGGTTGATTCCGGCAAATACCGACTGGCTACATTCCAAATCCTGACTATGTTTCAATCCCTGATAGGGATTTAGGTTGATTCCGGCGATTACAGCAGGGATTCCGAGCATTCACTCAAAGTTTCAATCCCTGATAGGGATTTAGGTTGATTCCGGCTAGGAGTTACAAAGGTGGCGGGAAGCAGTCGATTTAGTTTCAATCCCTGATAGGGATTTAGGTTGATTCCGGCTGTGAACAGGTATTCCCGTCTCTCGCGCCATTTTGTAGTTTCAATCCCTGATAGGGATTTAGGTTGATTCCGGCCATAGTCCCTCCGCCCCCTACGCCGCTGTTCTTGGGTTTCAATCCCTGATAGGGATTTAGGTTGATTCCGGCGTCGAACCTCATCTTGAGATTTCAAGGTCACTACCGCGCGCTAACTGGTTTCAATCCCTGATAGGGATTTAGGTTGATTCCGGCTTTCAAGGATTACTTTGCATTGTTTAATATCACGAAGTTTCAATCCCTGATAGGGATTTAGGTTGATTCCGGCGGGAATCCGGCCCCCTGGAAAGAGCAGATTGGAGTTTCAATCCCTGATAGGGATTTAGGTTGATTCCGGCGATAGTAGTAGAGACAAGCAAAGAGAGCGCCACGGTTTCAATCCCTGATAGGGATTTAGGTTGATTCCGGCCGCCCGTGCCAGAAGCCTTACAGTATTTAGTTTTCAAGGTACTGTTCCGTCAAGCATCCCAAAAATATCATTTCAGCCACCGCCCTGTCAAGATACAAAATTTTCAACAACCATCAAAGCTATACACAGCAATAATTTCAGCGTTTCCGTGAACCTCCTTTTTCCGCATAGAGGCTCAAACCCTTGCCGCACCAGCCATACAGCCGAAAGATTTGACCTCCTCAAAAAACACCTACCCATTCACGGAAATTCCAGGAACCAGAAAGCGATTAAACACTCGCGACTGCTAACTGTTCGGCCGCCTCTTTCTCGTTCATCTCGTCGAGTTTCTGCCAAACTTGCTGCATTAATTCATCCAATCCAACTCTACTAACGGCGGAAATCAACAAAATCGGAGCGCCGCTAATTTCTTTAAGTCGGCTGATTAAATTACCGATTTCTTCGCTTTCGAGGTCGATCGCATCTACCTTATTAAAAGCCAAAATCTGCGGTTTATCGGCTAAACCACGTCTGTAAGCCTTCAATTCTTCCTGAATTGTGACGTAATTGGCGATCGGATCTTCATCGGTAATATCAATCAGATGCAGCAACAACCGAGTTCGTTCGATGTGCCGCAAAAACTCGTAACCCAAACCAGCGCCTTCGTGAGCTCCCTCAATCAATCCCGGAATGTCTGCAAAAACAGTACCGTCGCCGGTCGGTTTTCTGACTACGCCCAAATTCGGGACTAAAGTTGTAAACGGATAATCTGCTATCTTGGGGCGAGCCGCAGATAAAGCTGAAATTAAGGTGGATTTGCCAGCATTCGGCATCCCCAGAATTCCCACTTCAGCTAATAGCTTCAATTCCAAACGCAAAAATTTGTGTTCTCCTTCTTTTCCCGGCATCGCATAATCTGGAGCACGGTTGGAATTGGTCAGAAAACACTTGTTGCCCAAGCCACCTTTGCCGCCTTGGGCAACGCAAAACGTCTGTCCGGGCGTTACTAAATCTGCTAAGATTGCCTGAGTTTCCGCGTCGTAAACTACTGTACCGCAGGGAACTTCGATCGTGCGATCGTCCCCAGAAGCCCCCGTCATATTCTTCGGCGCGCCGCGCTTCCCGTCATCGGCTTTAAAAATCCGGTTGTACTGAAAATCCAGCAGCGTTTGCAGGCTTTCCACCGCTACCATATACACGGAACCGCCCCGCCCGCCGGTGCCGCCACTCGGCCCGCCCGCCGGTACATACTTTTCTCTGCGAAAAGCTACCATACCGTCGCCGCCTTTGCCGGCTGCGACTTGAATATCTGCTCGATCGATAAATTGCATAATTTAGTCAGTAGTCAATAGTCAGTGTCAATAGTCATTAGTTATTATTATACCAGATGCAAGTACCATATTGCCCTTTTCCTTTAGTCCGCGTCGGCCGACGAAAGCCAAGTTTACTTGCGATTGACAGTTGCCGCAAAAATATAATTATACCAATTCTCAAAAGTAGTGCCGAGCGAGAGATTGTAGGCGAGCATCTCTAGGGAATCGGCACTGCCGTTTCCTGCTCCTAAATCGGCCACTTTTAATAATTTGTATAAGATGGAAGATTGTACAAAAACTTTTGTTGAATTGGTATTATCAAAGCCGATTTAATATTAGCAGGACTCACGCACAAAAACTGAATAAACCGGGTTTTTCTACTGGCTTTTTCTACTGGCGCGGATGGGTGTAACGATCTTTTGTCCTAGAAAAACCCGGTTTTTGCATTTTGGACAAATTAGTAGTCATTGGTTAATAGTTACACTCATTAATCCAAGATTTCACAAGAATGACAACTGCCTACTGACAACTGACAACTGACAACTGACTACTAACAATAGGACGATACATCTTCCTTACATTCATCTGCCAAATAGCAGAGAGCTCGAAAGCGCATCCCGACTAACTGTTCGTAAAGCGGGTTAATCTGGCACATCGCCGGAATGTGGACGATTTTGCGACCAAATAACACGACATCTCGCTCAAACGGACACTGGGGCGGAATAATTTTACAGACAAAGTGTGCCAATTTTGGGTCGTGAATTTCCCAGCCGTCGAGCCAGTCTTTGACGGGTTGCAGGACATCTTTGTGGTGAGGTTTAGGTAGCCGAGATGAAAGCGGTGTTCCGGTGGTGGGGGCGACATTCGCATCAAAGACTATTTGGCTGCTGGGCCCCTGGGGATCGCACTTGCTGTCTTCGATGGTGTGTCGCAGAGCTTCGAGTACCTCTACGTTCTGACCCAAAGCTGTACAAAACTTGTAGATTACCTCGTCTTCGCTGAGCGAGTATGTACCGTCTGCCAAGGCTACCATTACTGCTGTCCTCAAAAAATCCTCGCCTTTGGCGGTGTCTTCCCCTAACACAGCGGCTAGTTCCTCTGCGGTAATGGGTTCAAAACCCGCCTCAAAAGATACCGGATGTACTTCATCCTGAGTTAGATTTGCAATCATTTTTTGCTCGTATTCGTCAAAGTTGCCGTCTGCCCAAGCAATTGTCAGCAATCCGCGCAGCCAAGCAGTAATCTCTTCATTGGTGCAGGAAGATTTAGCGTTACTCATTAGCATTTTCATTTGGATATACCAGTCAATTTGTTCGTTTACAGCGGGCTCAATATTCCCCTCCCAAGAATTTTCGCTGCTTTTTTGTTCGATAGATGATGTATTTCTAGAAGGTTGGTGCCTGAAGATTGCTCCAAACGTTTGTAGTGGACGTGTTAAAAGCATATTTGTTTCTCAGGAGCATCGCTGACTAGCGAGCTAATCTATTGGGATATCCTATTCCCTAAAATGTCATCTATCGGGAGGAATAGGTTGGTTGAATTCATCTTAACTCTAGTTGCACCGATTGAGATGGCGATCGACTTTTATTCAAGCCCGATTGCCCTTAGAAACCCAATTTTTCGCAAGAAGTAAAAGGTTGGCAAGCGTGGGATCTAATCAGACACTGGGTTTGTCACCCAGAGGCGATCGAACTTCGCTCTGTTTACATTTTAATATATATTTTTGTAAATTTTTCTATGCCGGCAGCACAATATTAACAGCGAGTTGGCTTTAAGCTGTTGAAAAAAAAATATATGAGGAAAATTTTACCGCCGATAAAACGTTTTGATTGCTGTGCCCGTCTAGAAATGATTGATTTTTTTTTAACTTCGGCGGCACAAAATCCAGCGCAATTCCATTGGCGGGCGTGCGTTTGCCATCGGGAAGACATCTCGACCGGTGGCCCAACTGGGAAACCAGGGCGTCGGTGGCCAGGCTCCTTCCGGCAGGTGGTGGCGTTCATACTCAAACACCAATTCATCGGATATTTGGACTAAGGGCAACCCTTCCATGGCGGTGGCGAGTTCTTGGGGTGTAAATAAAGTAGACCAGGAGAGTTGGGCAACTTGTCGCACGAGGGCATCTGGCTGGTAGTCGCCGACAGTTAAAAACGTGCTGAACAGCAACAGGCCTCCGGGAGACAGGGAATCGCACATTTTAGCGAGGAAAAGCCGTACTTGATCGCTGTCTCGAAAATGCGAAATGACTTCGGCGGCAACTGCTAACTGATAGCGGGCCGGTTTCATCCGCATTAAGGGGTCGAGCACATCGCCTTCAGTCACTGTGACGGGAAGGTTTTCGGCTGTTACTGCCGCTTTCAATTGTTCTGCAAAAGCGGGAGTTAGTTCGATCGCATCCACAGAATAGCCTAATCTCGCCAGCGGCAAGGTATTGCGGCCGGTACCAGCCCCCACGTCCAAAATCCGCACTCGATCGGGTGTGCCCAATTTAGCAGCCGTTGTCATCAATTTTGCATCGGGATGAGAACCGAAAAGCGGAGGTTCTCTGGTGTCTACCCAGCTTTTGTACTGTTCTCCAACTGTTGAGGTAGTAACAATCACTTTGCAGGCTAAACCGGTTTGTGGCGGCTGCACTGATTCGTATTGCAGAATCAGCATCGATGCTGTGGAGGTGCGGTAGCCTTGTTCTAACTTGGTGGCTAAAAGCTTGCTGAGTTCGTCTCTGCGGTCTTCGGGCAGGGGTCTGTCGAGAGTGCTAAATAGATTTTCTATTGCCTTGAGATAGTGGCTTAGCATTCCCGGTACGCAGGGGAAAATTAATTCTCCGCGAGCGTTTACGCGGGTATTAATTTTGTAGAGGATAGCTTGCTGGAGAACGTCGGGATTTACTACCAGCGGTAGCTGTTCGGTCTGGTTGATTGTACTTTCGGCGCCCATAAATTCCGCGAATAAGTCATTAGTTATTAGTTATTAGTCATTAGTCATTAGTCATTAGTCATTAGTCATTAGTCATTAGTCATAGGGAAGTCCTTTGAGATCTGACTGTACAATTTAAAAGTATAAAAAGCCGATTTTAGATTTCTTCGGTTTGGTTGCTTAGTATTTTTAAGATTTTAGAAAAGGCGATTTTAGAGCTTTATTTTGCATAAAATTCCAATCTCTAATCTCAAATCGATCGACCAAGCCCAAAACCAGATTAGGTCTGAAAATCGGAGTTAGTATCAAGATAAGCTTTGACACTCCTGGGCCTAAAGGCGTGAGAATTCTTAGTTCAAAGACTGGACTTAAATTAAGAACGTTGCCGCACCTAATCCAGAGGTCTAGTCTCCCTAAGCGTTTACGATCTCTAGGATCGAAGTTCCGACATGACCTGTCGTACCTATCCCGCGATTCAGGATGTTAATTGCAGCATTATGATCTCTATCCATTTCGCATCCACATTTACAAATATGAGTACGAGTGGATAGAGACTTCTTAACGATTTCACCGCAGTTACTACATTCTTGGCTAGTGCAAGCAGGGTTTACTGCAATTGTAATCCGACCAAACACTTTTCCGAAATATTCTAAGAACATTCTGAACTGATACCAAGAAGCATCGCTAATGGACTTTGCCAGACAATGATTTTTAACCATGTTGGACACCCTCAAATCTTCATAGACTACTACATCGTTTGATGTGATTACGCACCTTGCTAACTTGATAGCATGGTCTTTACGTTGCCTACTTATTTTGAGGTGTCGCTTACCTAAAATCACTCTAGCTTTGCGGCGATTTGAACTCCCTTTTGTTTTCCGACTTACTAAGCGTTGAGCACGTTTTAACTGCACTTCACCCTTACGCAGAAATCTAGGATTAGGAATCATTTCGCCATTTGAATCGGTGTAAAACTCCTTTAGCCCTACATCTAATCCGATAGTTTTCCCTGTTGATGGGGCTAACTCAATTCTGTCTACTTGAATGCAAACTTGAGTGTAATATCCATCTGCTCTTTTAACCAGCCTCACCCGTTTAATCTGCTCTGGCTGATAGAAATTTAGGTCACGAGTGCCTTTTAACTTTAATCTCCCAATCCCGCATTTATCGGTAAAGGTGATTGACTTTCTATCTGCTGAGAGTTTCCAAGAATTGGTCTTGTACTCCACAGAACGGCAGTCTTTTTGGAAATGTGGGAAACCAACTTTTTTCCCTTTAATCCCTTTTTTGACGTTTTCATGGAATCGAGAAATACTAGCCCACGCTCTTTCTGCACTTGCTTGCCGAGCCATTGCGCCTAACTTGTTTGCAAAGTCAAACTCTTTAGCCCAAATAGCACAGTATTTAGAAAGATCGAACCAAGATTTAGCCCCACCATCCATCCACAAGCGAATAGACTTGTTGCGAATGAATTGACAAATTCTAATCGCTTCATCAATCGCTTGAAATTGGTTCGGTTTTGCATAAATCTTAAATTCTAGAGTTAGCATCTTTTTTTCTCCTGTTATTCCTATGATAAAATATCCATCATAGGAATAGATCAATTAATAAAAGTCCCCCTAGAAGAGGGAGGCTCTAACCCCGAATTTTTGTTAGCGAATTCAAATTTTATCTTTCACGGCGAGGTGGAAAAAGCGTCAAATCCTCTCGCCTTCTCCCCTCTCTCCTTCCCCTCGTCAGCCATAACAGGCAATTTATATGGGTAGCAACTTAAAGCTGGGCTTAGTTGCTGCCGGTAAAAGTCACTTGAGGGAACTTTGACTGAGCTTCAGTCATCGGGCGCCGTCTGCCTTCTTCTTGCCAGTAGTTGATTACTTCTGTCGCTTGGTTGAGGATTTCGACGCGATCGTTATCAGCAATCCAGTGTTTGGCTTCGAGTTCGTTTTTGAGGTCTTCCCACGCATCTTTGCGAGGCCAGAAAAAGTAGGATGTCAGCGGGCTAGTTCCTTTGCCGACAACTTGGTCAACGGCGAGGGCAACATTCTCTTCTAGCCAGAGAACTTTTAAGATGAACTTGGACAAGCAAACCTCCAGGGTTCCGATCGAACTTGTTAAAAATTTCTACAATCGCTAAGCGTAGCACACTCTGTTCGATAATTGGTCATCGGCTATGAAAAGTTTTGTGGCGCGGCTGGTTTTAGCGCCACTCAGGGGCTGGGAACAGATAAAATTTGGGTTCTCACCGCAATACGCTTGGGCCCGAGCCCGATCCCCCCTAGCTCCCCTTAAGAAGGGGGGGACAAGAACTTACTCTTGCGTCCCCCTTCTTAGGGGGATTTAGGGGGATATCGGAGGAATAAACAGTTTTAACCCAAGCTTATTGATTCTCACCGGCCCTAGGTACAAGGATTAGTTAAGTTGTGAACAGAGTTATTGTAGTTTTTGACATTGACGGTGTGGTGCGGGATGTGTCTGGTTCCTACCGGCGGGCGATCGCCGATGCGGTGGAACATTTCACGGCGGGTGCTTTTCGTCCGAATTCTCTCGATATCGACTCTCTGAAGTCGGAGGGAGTGTGGAATAATGACTGGCAGGCGTCTTTTGAGTTAGTTTGCCGTTATTTTGAGGGGATTGGCCGATCGAGAAATGAACTCGCTCTCAACTATGACGAGTTAGTGGCTTTTTTCCAAAGTCGCTATCGCGGGCCCGATGAGAAAAATTGGACTGGTTACATTTGCGACGAACCGCTGCTGTTAAGTCCGGCTTATCTGGAAAATTTAACGGTTGGGGGCATTGTTTGGGGCTTTTTTAGCGGGGCGATGCGGGATGAAGCTGCTTATGTTTTGTCAGGGAAACTGAGTTTAAATTCCCCGGTGTTGGTGGCGATGGAAGATGCACCGGGAAAACCCGATCCGGCTGGACTTTTCGCGGCAATTGAACAGTTGGAAAATCTGCACGGTTTAGAAAAAAATTTGCCCGTGATTTACGCGGGAGATACTGTTGCGGATATTTACACGGTTGTGAAGGCGCGGGAAGTGCAACCAAATCGGGTTTGGCTGGGGGCTGGAATTTTGCCACCTCATGTTTTGGATGATGCTGTGCGCTGCGAGGCGTATGCTGCAGCGCTGAAAACTGCTGGTGCAGCAGCGGTTTTCAGGAATGTCGAGGAGTTGACGGCTGCGCGAATTAGAGAATTAGTTCTGTTGACTGTTGACTGTTGACTGTTGACTGTAGAAGGAGGGGTCATACCAATTTTTTATGAGGTTCCATAGAATCCGATCCCCCCTAGCCCCCCTTAATAAGGGGAGTAGGGGGTGGGACAAGATTCTTCTCAAAGTCAACCCCTACTCCCCAACAATCAGGGGGATCGAGATATGTGCAACTTCACATTAAATTCGTATTAGTTGTCAGTTGTTAGTTGTCGAAATAACAAATAACCAATGATATCGTTTCCGGTTGTATCGGAATAATAAAATCGAGTCAACAGTTAACAGTCAACAGTCAACCGTCAACCGTCAACAGTCAACAGTCAACCGTCAACAGTCAACAGTCAACCGTCAACAGTCAACCGTCAACAGTCAACTTTCCCTTTGAGACTATTGCAAGTGCAAGAATTTGTCTAATGCACTGACAGCAAGTGGTGGCCAGCGGCGGTTATTGGCAACCCAATTGAGGTCTTTGTAGCGGGAGTCGAGGCCGATGGCTGCTACCCAATTGCTCTCAGCTTCGCCGCGATTTCCTGCTTCCCAAAGACAGGCGCTGAGGGCGGCTCTCATGTCGGCAAATTGGGGGTATCTGCGGACGATGTTTTTCATGTTGCGAATTGCTTCTTTGGTTTGCCCGTTTTGATAAAGTGCGAGGGCGTGGTTGGCGCGGGCAAAGGCGTATTCGGGGGCTAGTTCAAAGGCTTTGCTGTAGTCGGCAATTGCTTGTTCCCATTTTCCTAAACCTGCTTCGGCGTTGCCTCGGTTGTTGTAGGCGGCTGGATCTTGGGAGTCTAATTCTAGTACATGATTGTAGTCGGCGATCGCATCTTCCCAGCGTCCTAAACCTTCTAAGGCGGTGCCGCGGTTGAGGTAGGGATCGGGGGCGTCGGGTGCTAGCTCGATCGCTCTTTCGTAGTCGGTAATAGCGGCTTGTAGTTTGTTTTGGCTGACTCTAGAATTGCCTCGGTTGCTCCAAGCGGCGGCTTCTGAGGGAAATTTGTCAATGATTTGAGTCCAAAAAGTTTCTGCGGCGGGAAATTTGCCTTCATTTGTAGCTTCAAAAGCTTTTTGAACGAGTTCTCCCAATTCCTGTTGGGGATCGGTGATATCTGTTGGTTGTACTTGGGCGGCAACGGGCGCGATATTTCCTAACCATACTAACCCGGTTACAATTAATACTGTAAAAAATGTGAAAAGTGAGCGAATCATTGTTGTTGGTAGTTTAAACTTTGCTAAACATATTATTAACCGAATTTGCCGGGGTTGCTTGGATAAGTTATACCAATTTTTTATGAGGTTGCATAGAATCCGATCCCCCCTAGCCCCCCTTAATAAGGGGGGGACAAGATTCTTCTCAAAGTCAACCCCTACTCCCCTTCTTAAGGGGGATTTAGGGGGA
>NZ_JAUBRA010000161.1:0-2204 GCF_036701555.1 Microcoleus sp. Pol10D4 | reverse complement strand
GGTGTTGGTGTTGGAGTATTTGGTGTTGGTGTTGGAGTATTTGGTGTTGGTGTTGGAGTATTTGGTGTTGGTGTTGGAGTATTTGGTGTTGGTGTTGGAGTATTTGGTGTTGGTGTTGGAGTATTTGGTGTTGGTGTTGGAGTATTTGGTGTTGGTGTTGGAGTATTTGGTGTTGGTGTTGGAGTATTTGGTGTTGGTGTTGGTGGTTCCGGCGTTGGTGTTGGTGGTTCCGGCGTTGGAGATAGCGCGGAAGAACTGATCGCAATATTGCCCTGAGTGTAAGTGCTAGGCGGCACCGGCACCGCAAACTGTGGCGAAATAGTCTCGGAACCTGATGTAATGGCTCCCGTCGTCCCATTCGTTGTCGCATCGCCGACAATAAAAGGTGTAGTAGTGCTCCCCGCGTGGCGAATAGTAATCGCGCCGCCACCCGTGCCATTAGCGCTGGAAATGCTCACATTTACACCGCTACTATCTGTAAAAGTGCCGCTAACTGTAAGAAGATTGCCAGCCGTGAGGTCAATACTGCCGCCAGTAGACTGAAGAGTGCCTGTAACGGCGATGTCGCTGGCAGCTTTGAGAGCAATATTACCCCCAGAAGTGGCGATCGCATCCAGCGCAATGTCCCCTGCTGATTCCAAAATCACAGGCCCGCCTACTGTCGAAATCGCTCCCACTCCGATGCTATTGCCCGAAGCAACACCCGGTGAAGTAAAAAATGTCTCCCCTGCGGTGACATTCGGCGGCAGATTCGCAGCATTCGCCAAAGTCGAAACGCCCGATCGCAAAATTAAAGCTGCACTACCTGAAAGCACCGCCGCATCTGGATCGGCAGAATCTGACAAAGTAGTATCTGGCCCATTGATGGTAATATCTCCCGCCGCGATCGCGCCTTTTGCTTCTACCTTAAGTGAGGTTCCAGTATAATCCCCAAATCTCACATCTCCCTCGGAGCTAATAATCGGGTCGTACAAACTCACAAAACTGCCACCGTTGCCCGACAATGTGAGAATAGAAAAATTACCACGCGCAGCGAAGTGAGCATCACCCGAAACAGTGCCATTGCTCAATAATGTGATATCCCCTGCGGATTGGAATGCAGGGCTAGGGTAATTTAGCGCGAAGATATCAATATTTTGATTACCTTGTATAGTAAGATTGCCACCTGCGATCGCCCTGAAAGGATAACTGCCATCCCGCACGCGCACCGTATCTCCTGCCAACAGAAACAAATTGTTCTCAGTAAGTAGCTGGCTTTCTACCAAAGTGAGATTACGTGCTGCCGAGAGTGTAGCATTCTGACTATTAACAGTAGAACTAGCGATCGCCACATCTCCCGTTTCCACCCTCAAACCCGCCGTCAAAACCACTTCTCCTGCACCGTTAACGGAGATACCAGTAGCAGAGTTCCCACCTGCGCCAGCAAGCAATTGCGGAAGAGACAAAGGCAGAGATAATTGCCCATTCTGTGCCAACAATCCCCCGTCAACAACCCCAATTTCTAAACTTAATAAATGCCCTTCTTGACTAAGCCGAATAGCATTCTTACCAGGGACAGCAGCGACAATAATATTACCTTGGGGAGCATTCAGGGAACCTGTGCTGACGACAGTACCGCCAATTAAAGTTATACTTTGTCCCGGCACAATAGCTAAATTACCTGCATTAATAATGCTTCCCGGTTGGCTGAGATTAAAGTAAAAAGTGTTCGGAGTTCCTATCAGCGTACTGTAATCGTTCGCTCCGACAATATTGAATAAACCGGAATCAAAACCGATGTTAGTAGCAGTAGTAGCTGTAAAGGCAGCAGGAAGATTCAAGCTAGCATTAGGGCCAAAGATAATGCCCGAAGGATTTATTAAAAACAGGTTGGAATTGCCGCCACTTACTTGAATTAAACCATTAATAATAGAAGGATTGCCGCCTACAACCCGACCCAGAATGTTGCGAATAGCGGGATTAGAGATAAAATTAGCAATCTGCCCTTCGGTAAGCCCAAACTGTTGAAAACTGTGGAAAAGATTCGCTCCATCTCTAGAAGTTTGGCCGCCTGTAATATTCAAGCGATCGCCGTCGGGCGTGACAGTAGTGCCAGTGCGATCGGGTGCAGGGACAATGGGTTGTGCTTGCAGGGTAAACGCATCTAAATTAATTTGACAAACACCTAAATTTGTGCATTGCTAAATAACTAAAAAAACTTTCTA
>NZ_JAUBRA010000058.1:0-43965 GCF_036701555.1 Microcoleus sp. Pol10D4 | reverse complement strand
ATTTTTTTTTAATTAACTATTTTTATCGATTTTATCATGATCTTGCCTCTGTCTCACATTTATTTGAAATGACTATATGCCATACTCTACCAGCCTCACAGACGAAGAGTGGAGCATCCTCAAATCCTTGTTTTTTCGGGTTGTGACAAGGTAGGGGAAGAGAAGGGGCAAATGCTTGGATAGAGACGTGCAAAATCCTCGTCAGTAATTTTGAGAGAACTCTGGTTGATGCGAGTGCCAAGGTTAATCTTTGTTTTATTACAAGACTGCGGACACTTTTTGATAACTAACCGTAGAATATGGCTTTCAAGGCGATTCGGCAATCGAACTACCAAGGAAAAATCAAGGGTTTCAGACTAGGAACTAAAAACTCTCATGACTATTGTTATTAGGCTGATGCTGATCAGGCTTGCAGCCGCTTAGCTCTCAAATGGGTTCTAGAAACGTTCGACCGTTGAGTTACAAGGGCTCTTTTTAACGTGCTTAGCTTAAACTCCACTCATGTTTTTTGAGGAGAAAGTTTTATTATAATTTAAGCGTACTCAGCAAAACTTTTATTGTAGGGAGAAGTCTAATGATTATAACAATCATAAATCAAAGATATCAACAGCAACTGTTGACTTGTACTTTGGTTGTATCTTTAGGTTTTTTACTGTTCTCACCTGCTGCTACAGGCCAGCAAATTACTGCGTCTCCCGATGGCACCGGAACTGCTGTTAATGCCTCCGGCAATCAATTTAATATCAACGGGGGACAGCTCTCAAAAGACGGCACTAATCTCTTTCATAGCTTTCAGCAGTTTGGACTCACAGACGGTCAAATTGTTAACTTTATTTCTGAGCCAAATATCCGCAATATTTTAGGGCGAGTTGTGGGTGGCGATGCTTCTTATATTAACGGTTTAATTCAAGTAATAGGCGGTAATTCTAACTTATTTTTGATGAATCCGGCGGGGATGGTTTTTGGTTCCAACGCTCAACTGAACGTGCCTGGTTCATTCTTGGCAACGACAGCAACCGGAATCGGATTCGGCAACAATTGGTTTCAGGCAGTTGGCGTTAATGAATACGCTATGCTGATAGGAACGCCAAGCATTTTAAATTTTGGTACAGCTCAGCCAGGGGCGATCGCAAATTTCGGTCAACTGCGCGTACCGTCCGGGCAAACGCTAGCTTTAATAGGCGGAACAGTTTTCAGCCCCGGTACTTTGTCAGCACCGTCTGGGCAAATTGCGATCGCATCGGTGCCCGGAGAAAACTTAGTCCGCATTTCTCAGGCAGGGCATCTCCTGAGTTTAGAAATTTCCCCCTCTTCTAATCTCAACTCTGCTTCTGTGCCGTTGAGTCCCCTCACCCTGTCCCAACTGCTGACAGGAGGTAGCAGCAACGCTACAGGCGTTACAGTTAACAGCGACGGCAGCGTACAGCTAACGAATTCAGACTTGCGGGTAGAAGCTGGCGATGTGGCAATTGCCGACACTCAGGCAACAGGTGCAAACCAAAATTTAGCAGTGTCTGCTCAAACGGCTACTGTGTCAGCCGCGCGTAACCTAACCCTAGTAAACAGGCAATTACAGACAGCCGGTGACTTGAAATTGCAAGCGGGGGAAGCTGTCCGCATTCGCGACAGCGCGGCTAACTCTTTTGTTACTGATGTGGGTGGAAACCTAACCGTGCAGGGCGATCGCCAAATAGACATCCAGGCTCGCAATCACTCCCAAAGCTTACTGAGCGCTGGCGGCCGCATCACCCTTACCAGTAACGGTACTGTATCCAGCGATGCCTTCTTCAGAGCTGGCAGCGATTTCTCAATTGCCACACTTCAAGGTAGCCCCGGCAACTTCGCAAGTTCAGGCGGTTCTACGATCGTCTCAGGCGGAAACGTCACTTTTGGTAATTACGCAGGCGCTTCTCTGGAAGTGCAAGCCAAAGGGACGATCGCATCCGGTGATATCGCTATCACTTCCGCATCTAGCGATCGACCGCAGTTGGTTTTAACGGCTGGCAACGTACCCACTTCCCTTACTGGAAACAGCACTTTAGCACCCGCCAGTTCTTCACCTGCCAGCATTCAAGTTGGCAATATCGCGATCGCAGGTTCAGTTGTTTTAGGCGCTGCAAACAGCATTCAAGCAGCATCCATTACTTCAAATGGCGGAGATATCGCCCTGGTAGCGTCCGGGGACATCGCAGCGGAAAACCTGGATACTTCAAATTTAACGAGCAATGCTGGCAATATTACCCTCTACAGCACGGGGGGAAGCATCAATACGAGCGCCAGCACCTTGAACGCTTCCTCGATAATCGGTAACGGTGGGTCAATTTTCCTATATGGGACAAACGCGATCGTCACCGGTGGAATTACAACCTCTAGCTTCATTGGAAACGGAGGCAGCGTCACCCTTTATTCAGAAGGCAAAATCAGTACGGGCAACATCAACACTAGCGGAATCAAGGCAGGTGAGATCAGCTTCCTTAGCAATCCACCAAATCCTCCGGTAGAGGTGGCTCCCGCGCTGCCACCAGAACCACCAGCGCTCATACCTTCCCCGGTGCCAGCACCATCACCTGTCCCGCAGCCACCAGAACCACCACCGCTCATACCTCCGCCGGTGCCAGCAACACAACCATCGCTGCCACCAGAACCACCACCGCTCATACCTTCCCCGATGCCACCAGAACCACGAGTGTTCATACCTTCCCCGATGCCACCAGAACCACGAGTGTTCATACCTTCCCCGGTGCCACCAGAATCACCAGCACTACCTCGCTTTCAGTTCCCTGAACTCGCACCTCTAAACAATGGCTTAGTAAGCCTGACACCGAGTGCCCTTCAGTGCTTAACTGAGGAACAATTATTGGAGCAGCAGGCAGGAGTGCCCCTCCAAACTGCGCCGAAAGACTACAGCAAAGCGATCGCCTGCTACCAGCAGAATTTAGAGCTGGCGAGACTCTCCCGCGATGACGCTAGGGAAGGCTATGCGCTCAACAATCTAGGCGCAACTTACTACGCAATCGGAGATTATGAAAAAGCAATTTCTTACCAGCAGCAGCGCTTAGCACAAGCTGAATCCAGGGCCGATTTATTGGGAAAGGGACAAGCTTTTATTGGTTTGGGAGCTGCTTACGGCGCGATTGGCAATTATAAAAAAGCAATTGAATACTACGAGCAAAGTTTGGAAGTAGCGCACTCCCTAAAATCCCTTGATTTAGAAGCGAGTATCCTAAGAAATTTGGGATTAGTTTATTACGCCAAAAAAGAGTATACAAGGGCAGTAGAATATCAAGAGCAAAGTTTAGCGATCGCCTTAGAACTTCGCGATCGCCGAGGCGAAGCCCTTGCTTTGAGTAATTTAGGATTAGTACACTATTCCCTGACTAATTATGCCCAAGCAATTGATGAGCAGAAACAAAGTTTAGCGATCACCAAAGAACTGCGCGATCGTTTCGTTCAAGGTCGTGCTCTAGAAAATTTAGGAATTGCTTACTATGCTGTCAAAAATTATCCTCAAGCGATTGAGTCTTACCAACAGAGTTTAGCCATTGCCATAGAACTGAGCGATCGCCACGCCCAAGGCCGCGTACTCAGCAATTTAGGTGACGCTTTATACAAAGCAAAGCAACCAGCAGAAGCTATCAAAGCTTTATTTTCAACCATTGAAATTTGGGAATCTCTGCGGTCAAATTTAAAAAATAACGACCTCAATTTAATTTCAATTTTTGAAACCCAAGAAACAAGTTATAGTATGTTACAAGAAGTGCTTGCCAATCAAAACCAGCATAACGAAGCGCTAGAAATAGCAGAGCGTGGACGGGCGCAAGCTTTTGTTAGATTATTGACCAGCCGTTTTTCTTCCCAGTCAGCACAGGCTACCCTAAAGTCATCGGAAAATCAAATAAAACCGCTCGATATCCAGGAAATCAAACAAATTGCTAAAGAACACAATTCGACTTTAGTTTCTTACTCGCTTATCAAAGAAGATGTAGAAGCTGAGGGTCAAAGAAAGCTGCAAGATTCAGAACTTTATATCTGGGTGATACAGCCGACCGGGAAAATTGACTTTCGTCGCATCAATTTGAAAGGTTTGGTTGAGGAAAAAACTTCATTAAAAGCCTTGATTACTGAAGGTCGTTGCTTCATTCCCAGTTGCCTGCGAAACAAGCAGCGATCGCAACCAGCTACAAATCCCACCCCAACCCGGCCTATTGTCGAGCAACGATTTTTAAACCCATCATTGCAAGAGCTTTATCAACTACTGATCGCACCAATTGCTGACCTTCTACCTCAAGATCCAGCGTCGCGAATTACCTTTATTCCTCATGAATCTTTGTTCTTAGTTCCCTTTGCCGCGTTGCAAGATACTTCGGGAAACTACTTGATAGAAAAACATACTATTTTAACAGCGCCTTCAATTCAAGTGCTGTCTTTAACCAAGAAACAGCAACAGCTTGCTTCAGGAAAAGGTGCGCTAGTCGTTGGGAATCCTACCATGCCAAGTGTTGCCTTTACGACGAACCAACCTCCTCAACAACTGTCATCACTCCCACACTCTGAAGCCGAAGCGATCGCGATTGCTCAGCTTTTGAATGCTGAACCGCTCACAGGCGACAAAGCGACAAAAGTAGCAGTTTTACAGCAAATAGAGCGATCGCGCATAGTGCATTTAGCAACTCACGGCATCCTGGATGACGTAGAGGAATTGGGGGTACCTGGAGTCATCGCGCTTGCGCCAAGCAAGGGTGACAGTGGTTTACTCACTGCTAGCGAAATTTTCAATTTGAGGTTGAATGCCGAACTCGTCGTTTTGAGTGCTTGCAATACGGGCCGCGGTCGTATTACTGGTGATGGCATCATTGGTTTATCACGCTCGTTTATTGCAGCAGGCGTTCCGAGTGTTGTAGTTTCTCTGTGGTCAGTATCTGACGAATCAACAGCCGAGTTGATGGCGGAATTTTATCGACAGATGCAGCTAACCCCTGATATTGCCCAAGCGCTGCGGAAGGCCATGCTGGTAACACTGGTCAAACATCCTAATCCTGTAGATTGGGCCGCTTTTACTCTCATTGGCGAAGCTGAGAAACGTTAACCGGGAAAAGCTGATTTCTTCCCGTCAAGAGACCTAATACCTTCTCTTCCGTACTTAATGTGCCAAATTATCATTTTTCTCTTGTCCTACACCCCACGTCGGGCCCTTTGATATCAATTCCCGTTAGATCGGAATGTTTAAACCACAGAGAACGCAGAGGATACAGAGGAAGGGAAGAGAGATGGATAATTCCGATGAAGGGCAGATTTGATATAACTCACACACTCAAAGGGCGGAAGGTGGGTTGTAGTTGTTCCACCGCTGCATTGGTTTCAATGTTGTGACTTCGATCACTGGTAACACGGACTTGGTTCACCCAATATTCTCAGTATTATCACGGGAAACAACCAGCACCATCACTTGCTCTTAGGAGAAATCACGAGATGATTAAGGTGTCGAGTTCAAAATAATCCCATGTTTCAAGTTAATCTTCTCCCCGGCGCTATCAACGAATTAATTGCCACTGTCACCGATACTCACCGCGTTACCAAAGCTGACCGCTACGGCATGATGGCCGCTATCCTTGATGAGTCCATCAGTGAAGAAGAACGTGGCTCACTCGATCGTCTGATTCGCTCCCTGGTCAAAGGTCGGATTCAAGTCAGTGATGAACTCTCCATCGTCTCGTAAGCAGAAAGCTCGTTGAGAACTCGACACTCTACAACAGCTTTCGATTGGGAAAGTTTTGACCAGTCACTGATATTGCGATCGCCCTCTACAAGGATAGCTTTTTGTATAATGCACTTTTGACATAGACGATTAGCCTTCGCAACTTTATAAACATTATGACGGATACCATCCAGCATCTCATTGAGCCACACATTCAAGATTTGGGTGGATTCCAAGCCCGCCGCTTGCTTCCCTCAGACGTTTTAGCACTGGTAGGCCCGTTCATCTTTTTTGACCATCTGGGCCCTGCGGTGTTTCCACCCGGCCGGGGCGTGGATGTCAGGCCCCATCCGCACATCAACTTAGCAACCGTCACCTACCTGTTTGAAGGTGTTTTGCTGCATCGTGATAGTGTGGGCAGCGTTCAAGAGATCCGTCCTGGTGCGGTGAACTGGATGACGGCAGGGCGAGGCATTGTCCACTCTGAACGCACCCCTGACGACGATCGCAGCAAAGAAGCCATCCTGCATGGCATTCAAACCTGGATAGCACTTCCCGATGAATACGAAGAAACCGACCCCTGGTTTCGGCATCATCCGGCTTCTGAGTTGCCTGTTTGGGAGGATGCAGGAGTTTCGTTCACCCTAATTGCGGGTGAGGCCTATGGTCGCACTTCCCCAGTTCAAATATTTTCACCCATGATTTATTTGGACGTGGAACTGACTGCTGGAAGAGAATTTACCTTACCGGGCGATTACAGCGAACAGGCGGTTTACAGCGTAACAGAGGGGCTTGTGATCGATGGAGTGCCTCTGGAACAACATCGGTTGGCAGTTCTCACTTCCGGCACTGAAGTAAACATTTCTGCTTCAGGCAAGGCTCGTTGTATTGTGATTGGCGGTGAACCTGTTGGTGAGCGGCATAAGTGGTGGAATTTTGTTTCGAGTCGGCACTCACGCATTGAGCAAGCCAAACTCGATTGGAGAGAGGGACGGTTTGCTCAAGTTCCTCAAGAGACAGAGTTTATTCCGCTGCCAGAAGAGCCACCTTCTCAAGCAGAGCAACCGTTGTGAGAATATTGTAGGGATGATTGATTAATTGGCCCTAGAATTTTAGGATGGTAATTATATCAACTCTGAGCGAGCGATCGCCCTACTGCAGCGTATGGAGGGTTGACGAATATTTGCATGGGGAATCCAAGTTCCGGGTGAACCCGTCCCTAAAGGATTGGAATGCTTTCGTAACTATCGGCCTATATTCCGCTTCATTTGATCGAGTTCTTCGTCTGCTTCCCAGCGTTGAAACTTTTCTTCTAAAGGATCTGCCGCATTAAAACTATTATAATTTGAACTCTGATTCCAACCCTTTGTATCCCAATTTGGCTCTGTTTTAGTGGTAGTTCGAGTTGCAGCTTCTGCCGCTTTTGCTCGAACTTCTTTTCGCCGTACTTGAATTTGGCGGTACAGTTCTTTTGCTTTTTCAATCCGTTCTTTGCAGCCTTGCATTTGACCCCAGCGCTGATTTCCCTGACGCAGCAAAGCGGCTTGCCGCTCTTGGGCGGCTTGAGCTAAATCGAGCCTTTGAGCAGCTTTAGCTTTGTTGATGCGATCGTTCCAGCGCTGAATTTCTTGGGCGGCAGAGAGAATTTCGGCTTGCAGTTTTTTCTCTTGTTTTTGGATATCGAGAATCAGCCGCAGAGTGTCTTCTTCTTGTTCCTTCAGTTGTTCTTCTATTGCCTGCAATTCCAGATGGGGATTGCTACGCAAAAATTCTTCTAATCTGGTTTCTAGAAAGCGGCTGAAATCATCAAATAAGCCCATTTTTTATAATTCCTCAGTCATTAGTCATTAGTCATTAGTCATTAGTCATTAGTCATTAGTCATTAGTCATTAGTCATTAGTCATTAGTCATTAGTTATTAGTCATTGGTTCTTAGTCACTGGAGATCGATTATCTATCCTGAGTTGTTAGTTATAGCAGAAGAAAGTTCGGTAACGAATTGGGAAGCGATTTAACGGATAGAAGGAATAAGCAATAAGAGCAATGGTTTCAGCAATTAAGAACGTCTTGGCGGTTCCTATATTCTAACTGTTGTCACTGCTCGTGAGGTACAGCCCGATCGCTGCCCATTACCAATTACCGATGACCTAAGTCATAACTAATGACTGATGACTAATGACTCATAACTGATGACTAATTAGAACTTTTGGCCGACAAAAACCGATCGCACATCTCCTCCCTTGCGAATCACTGCTTCTTGATTTTTGATTTCTGCCAGCGTCCAACCGCTAGCGCCGATGCTTTCGCCGACATAAATTCTGCGGGCTACGCCGTCTACTTCAAACAAAGCAGCCGATCGATCGCCCAACTCCAAAATCCCTACCAACGTGTGCGCGGAAGTTGGGGCGCTGCTGACGGCTGGTGCCGATTGCTCCGGCGCGGGCGCAGATTGCTGGGCTGGGGGGGCTGGTGCCGGTTCGGTTTCGCGAGCCAAAATCTTTGGCTGGGGAGACTCCGAGGAAGGGGAAGCAGCGAGGGGATCTCGATTGCCCGCAGCGGCGATCGCACGACCGGAGGCTGGAGCCGCCGGCGAGGGCGAAACTGCGCTGGTTTGAGGAGCAGCCGGAGCAGCAGCTACCGGAGCAGCCGGAGCCACAGTCACCTGAGCGGGGGGAGGGATGACTACCACTTGGGGTGCTGGTGCTCCCGGCTGAGCGGCAGCTTGTTCGAGGGCATTAGCAATGCGGTTGACTGCTGTGGAAAGACCTGCCGTTGCCGGGGGCGCGCCGGAAATTGGAATGCTCGGCAGCGTCCCTGGGGTGGGGGCTCCGGGAACTCCTGCAAGTTGGGGGTTAGCTGGGGGTGCTTTTTTTTGTTCGATCGCTTCTAGCGAGCGCTGCACGTATTCCACAAACGGGGTATCTGGTGCTGTTTTGCCACTTGCTGCGGGTGTCTCTGGTGCGGGGGCGGCGGGCAAGCGCACGAGTCCCGATCTGCTTGCGAGCCATAACCCCATGACTAGCAGCAGCGACCCAAATGCTGCTCCCAGCAGCATTCTGTCGAATGATTGTTTGGACTGCTGTTTTTTGGCTGTTTCTAGGGCGACTTGGCGGGCGATCGCTTCTACGTCTTTTTCGTCCCGCTGCGGCTGGGGGGGTGCCAACTGCGACAAAACTATTTGAGGTACTGAGATCGACTTGAGCGCCACGAATTCTGGCTGCACGGGCTCGGATGGCAGTCCGCCGCTACCGTCGAATGCTCGATCGACTCCTTCAAACAGTTCGTCCATCAACTGATCGGCGTAGGACTCTACTGCCACTGCTTCGGCTGGCAGTGTTTCCACCGTCGCCCTCACGGCGATCGGCTCTGACGCTGATTCCAAAGACATCTGTTTGGCGATTACTTTTTGAGGCATAGTTTTCTGTTTGCTCCCGCTCCTCGACAACCCTGAGATTCTCAACTTCAGACTTCTACAGGATACTTGTGATGTTGACCAATTCTTGGCTCAGAACAGGTCAATTGTATCTCACTCATCACCATATTTTTAGTCCTCGGCAAACTTACTTTGCCCGATCGACTTTTGTTTTACCTGTTTTGGGCTTTTTCGCCCCTGTTTTCTGCTGTCAGTCTTATTTGCTTACCCTGACTTTTAGTGCATATTCTACTGCTTTTGTCAACCCCACCCTCCGGGGCTTCGCAGTTTTTTACACACAACTTTACTTCAGGCGATCGCAAAAAAAGCGGGTTTTTTGTCGCTGTTTCCGATCGCATTGCTGTTTTGACAACGATTTCAGACTTTTATCCGTCTTAAGTTTTTGGTCAGTTTGCTTGACAGTAATAACAAGCTGCATATTTTATAACTTTAATAGTACCATAGCTTCATCACAATTAGGTAATCAATTGTCAAAGGTTGCAAAATCGTCGGCTAAATAAGAATTTTTTTAATAAATTTTTTACATTTTTTTACAACATTATTTGTAGTATGAAAATAAGAAAAATTCTTAAGCTTAAACATAACTTTAACTTATGATTGGGAGCTCGCGATCAATTTTTTGCAGAAAATAGCAAACTCTAAATTTGCCTGATTCAGGGCAGCAAGAAAATTGTCATTGCTGGAGCTTGACAAAGGATAAAAGCTGAGGGGAATATCCAGCGAAACTTGTGCAGCATCCCAACGGCGAGTTCCGGCTTTCGCATTAAAAATACAGGTTGGACGATCGCTCCGAATTGAGCGATAATAAAGGTACATACATTAGGTGAGGCAACATCTCATGGTTAACGTTATCCGAGGCGATGTAGATAAACCAGAGTCATCTAGAAGGCTAGCTGAGTTCTTTGAGAAGAGAAGCGATATCGATGGCAGCTTATATCTAGGATACCCAATAATCGGAACCTCTCAGGGGGGCTATCAGATTGATGCTCTTTTGGTATCCAGAGAGCAGGGTGTTGTTATTTTTCACATTGTGGAAGGAACTGATATCAGCCAAAACATAGAAGAAGAACAAGATGAGAGCATAAATAAAATTCAATCTAAACTACTTCAACATAAATCTCTCACGAATAAAAGAAAATTAATGGTAGAACTTGGTGTGGTAACATATGCACCAGCTTGGAGTCATAAACCAGAGCGTTTAGACGATAATTATCGGGTCATAATTAGTGATTCAGAACTTACAAAATACTTGAAACAACAAGAGTGGCGATCGAGTGAATATTTTGAAGAACTTAACTCAGTCATACAAGCTATGACTTCCATAAGAAAAAGAAAGCAGCGCAGCTATGTTCAGCAAGAAAACTCCAGGGGAGCAAAGATCCGTAAACTAGAAGAATCCATCGCCAACTTAGACAGACATCAAAGTGAAGCAGTAATTGAAAGAGTCGAAGGTGTACAGAGAATAAGAGGTCTGGCTGGTTCGGGTAAAACCATAGTTCTCGCCCTTAAAACTGCATATCTACACGCAAAACATCCCGATTGGGATATTGCCGTAACTTTTAATACCCGTTCGTTGAAAGGTCAGTTTAAGCAGCTTATTAATACTTTTACTATTGAGCAGATAAGTGCAGAGCCTGACTGGGACAAAGTTAAAATAATTCATGCTTGGGGAAGTCCTTCAATAGAAGGAATTTATTATGAATTTTGCAAAAGACATAATATTGAATATCGAGATTTAAATGCAGCAAAAAAACTGACTAAATACGGTCAAGAGTTTGATAAAGTTTGTGAAGAGGCTCTCGCTAAAGTTAAAACTTTTGAGCGGTATTATGATGCTATACTTATTGATGAAGCCCAGGATTTTTCTAAACATTTCTTGCGACTTTGCTATGAAATTTTGAAAGCTCCAAAAAGAATGGTTTATGCTTATGATGAGCTTCAAAATCTAAATAAAAAGACAATGGAATCACCGGAAGTCATCTTTGGCAAAGATGCTCATGGTAAACCACTTGTTCAACTTCAGAACAAACGAGGGGAACCGAAACAAGACATTATTTTAGAAAAATGCTACAGAAATTCTCGTCCTATCCTAACTTCTGCACACGCTTTAGGTTTTGGTATATATAGAAATGAAGGATTAATCCAGATGTTTGAAAATGCTGGATTATGGACAGACATTGGTTATGAAGTAGAGGCTGGAAGTCTTGAAGATGGAAAATTTGTCAAGCTTTCTAGGACTAACAATACCAGCCCCAAGTTCCTCGAATCTCATTCATCTATTGAAGACTTAATTATGTTAAAATCTTTTGATAGTAACCAAACACAAATTGAATGGTTAACAAATGAAATTGAGAAGAATCTGAAGGAAGATGAGTTGAAATGTGACGATATAATGGTTATCCACTCTAATCCACTGACAACTAGACAGGCTGTTGGAGATGCTAGAGCTTTACTATTTGAAAAGGGAATTAACTCTAACCTCGCTGGAGTAACAACTTCACCTGATGATTTTTTTCGGGAAGAAACTATTATTTTTACGAGTATCAATAGAGCCAAAGGAAATGAAGCTGCAATGATCTATGTAATCAATGCTCAAGAATGCTTCTCAGGCGTAGAGCTTGCTAGGAAAAGGAATATCTTATTTACTGCGATGACAAGAAGCAAAGCTTGGATAAGAGTATTAGGTTATGGTGAAAATATGATAGGTTTAGTAGAAGAATTTGAGAAGATTAAGGGGAGAAACTTTGTTCTTGAATTTACTTATCCTACAGAAGAAGAACGCAAAAAAATGAACCTTATTAATAGAGAGATCAACCCAAAGGGACGCGGTCTTATAGCTAAGTCACGTAGTAGCATAAAAGAGTTAATTGAAGCTCTTGAGAAAGGTGACATCCAGAAAGAAGACTTACCCCCAGAGTTAGTAAATCAACTCAAAGAAAAGCTGTAAGAATCTTGAACATACCCAGCAACTAATCTAAAACTCTTAACCTGCATAAAGTAAAATCTGATTTATGAATAAGTTTAATGACTAGCCATCAAGAGATTTTCAAAGAAATTAAGGAAATCACTCAAAAATTAATATTAATTGGTTTATCGGATAAACAAAATTTTCCTTCATCTACACAGACTGGTAAAGGTAGTTATCAAATCGCATATTCTGGAATGCAGGATCTCTCAATAGTATTAAAAAATGTTGATTACAAAGAGATGTATGAGGAATTAGATAGAAATGACAACTATAATATCAAAATGATTGATGGTGCGTTAATCCAGTTGATGTATACTTATGAAAATTCTAGTTTAATTTCACATAGATTAGCCTTCTTTCCATCACCATTTTTGGAAAACTTTCAGAACGATCCGGAGATTTATGAAAATGACGAAATATATGCAGACATAATAGCAAAAAATATATTGCCAGTACCAATTAGATTTGATTACGATCCAGACAACCATCAGGAATTAGATCACCCAAAATCCCATCTAACTTTGGGACAATTCAAAAATTGTAGAATACCTGTTTGTTCTCCCATAACACCCAGTACATTCATATCTTTTATTCTTCGTAGTTTTTACAACACCGCATTTAAAAAATTCACAGCTCAACTTACATTTTCCAGTAAGCTTTTTCAGAAAACTATAACTTCCGGAGAAAAAAAGATATTGCACATAGCTATTGAATGACCAAATAAATTAGCATACTTAACTGTAAGTAAGTGGGTACAAATAAACATCACGTGGGGAGGGCGAGTTTTACCACAGTAAACTCGATTCTAGTTTAGAAGCTAGCCTAAACCAGGCCCTACAAGACCCTACAATCTATTATTGTTTTTTCGTGATGTTCTACAGCACAACCCAAATTAACCCACCCGTTCGGCCAATTCCAACCAGCGCTCAGTCGCCCGATCGATCTCCTGCGTCAACTGAGCCAAACGATCCGATAACTTCTTCATCTCTGCAAACCCGCTGGGAGCATTGTGAGACAAAATCTTCTCAATGTCTTCTTTTTCAGCTTCCATTTTCGGGATTTGACTTTCTAATTGTTCGTATTCCCGCTTCTCATTGAAGGAAAATTTGGTAGTTTTTTGAGTGGGATTTGTGGGTTTTGAATTGTTAGATTCAACAGTGCGCGTAACTTTTTCTTTTTCTTTTTGCCCTTTAATTTCCTTGGCTTCTTCCGCTTTTTTGTAATCTAAATACACCGAATAATTACCGGGATACAAGCGCAAATTGCCCCCAGGCTCCAAGGCGAAAACCATGTCGATCGTGCGATCAAGAAAATAGCGATCGTGGGACACCACAATCACGCAGCCGTTAAAATCTTCGAGATAATCCTCCAAAACCGCCAAAGTCTGCACGTCCAGGTCGTTTGTCGGTTCGTCCAAAATCAGCACGTTTGGCGCACTCATCAGCACTTTTAACAGAAATAACCGGCGCTTTTCCCCGCCCGAAAGTTTGTTAATCGGTGCATACTGTTGGTTCGGTGGAAACAGAAACTTTTCCAACATTTGAGAAGCGGTAATGATTTCCCCATCCGCCGTTTGCACCAACTCCGCCACACTTTTCAAGTATTCAATAACTCGCTGGTCTTCGTTCGGCGTCAAATCCTCTGAATGCTGGTCAAAATAACCGATATGAATGGTTGTGCCAATTTCGACAGTACCCGAATCCGGCTGAATGCGTCCGGTGATGATATCCATCAGCGTCGATTTTCCCGCACCGTTGCAGCCAATAATTCCTATCCGGTCTTCGGGAGTGAAATTGTAGGTAAAATCTTTAATTAAAGTGCGATCGCCGTAAGCTTTACAGATATTCAGTAACTCAATCACCTTCTTACCAATCCGGCGGCCGGCTGTGGCAATTTCGACTTTGCCGTTGGCTGTTTTGAATTCCTGGGCTCGCATATCTTTAATGCGATCGATCCGAGCTTTTTGCTTGGTACTCCGCGCTTTCGGCCCGCGTTTGAGCCATTCCAATTCGCGCCGCAATACACCCGCGTGTTTGCGAACACTGCTGGCGGCGGATTCTTCAGCTAGGGCTTTTTTCTCCAAGTAATAAGCGTAATTGCCAGCATAATTGTAAAGGTCGCCGCGATCGATCTCCAGGATGCGATTGGTAACGCGATCGAGAAAATAGCGATCGTGCGTAATCAGCAGCAAAGCACCGCGATAGCCGTTCAAATAGTTCTGCAACCACTCAACTGACAGCGCATCCAAGTGGTTTGTCGGTTCATCCATCAGCAACACATCGGGCTCGGACAACAAGGCTGTTGCTAAGGCAATTCGCTTGCGGTAGCCGCCGGACAAATCGGCAATTTTCGCATCAAAATCCTCAATCCCCAACTTGGTCAAAATCAATTTCGCCTTGGTTTCCAAATCCCACGCATCCACCTCATCAATGCGTTCAGACACCGCAGACAGACGCGCCATCAACTTGTCTGTATCGCCTTTGCCGTGGGACAATTGAGCGGAAATTTCCTCGTATTCGCGCACTAAAGCCATTTGTTCGCCACTGTCGGCAAATACTTGCTCTAAGACAGTGTGATTTTCGTCTAAATCCGGCTGTTGGGGGAGATAAACAATTGTAGACCCTGGATTGACCCAGCGATCGCCAGAGTCGATCGACTCCATACCGGCAATCATTTTCAGCAGCGTTGATTTGCCGGAACCGTTTGTGCCGATGAGTCCGACTTTATCGCCTTCATCCAGGCTGAAACTGGCATCTGTCAATAGTTCCTTGATGCCGAAGTCTTTTTTGATCGATCGCAGAGTAAAAATAGTCATCTGTATAGAAAGTCATTTACCTGACTTAGTTTAACTTAGTTCGATCGACTCCGGCTGCATCGATATGGTCTGTAGTTCCGATCAAACTTTTTCAAGACAAGGGCGAACTCGATTTTTATGACTATGTAAATTTCGATCGATGTTCCGAATAATCGCTTATTAAAACAGTGACTTCTCCACTTTAAGAGGATAAGTGATCCAGATCTAGCTGATCACTCTCCACATACTCCTTTGCTGTCATGTCTTCCAAAGCTACTACCGAACCCTCCACATTTTGGAATCGTCCAGATTCAGGGATTAATTTCAACCACTGTTTTAGAAACTGATCCCATCCTATTCCCTTAAACTGATTCTGTTCCTCGTCCCGGATAAACCAAAATATTAATCGGATTTCACAGCTATTCCATGAAGGTTCTGCGCGCACTCTAATCTCACGTAAAGCGCGAAGAGCTTCTCCTTCAGGGGAGGATTTATTATGCTTATCGCGTAGCCGATTTTGGAGATTTTCAGCAAAGTCAGTGAAGTCGTCAGGGAAAGCAAATCGAGCACGCTTTCGTTTCAGTGCTTGCCCAAGTTGCCTAATCTCCTCATCGTTAAGACATCCTGGTTTGCGTTCCCATTCTGCCACAACAGCCTTTTCTACTGTCATTACACGATCGAGATCAGCGACAAGATTAAGTTCTGCAATTCCAGGAATATAAGCATATCGAGGCCGTCTACTTCGTTGAATGTCATGCAAATCTCTTCCATCGACCTCCATAAGAGGTACGACCTCAACAAATGGACGCTCGTCACAACTGCGAACAATATCGCAGGTTTGTGTAACTACGGCAAAACCCTTGACCTCAGATTCTGCAAGATCAGTTTCTGCTTGTGCAACATCAGCAGAGTCAGATGTCAAAGGGCGTTGAGGATTAAAGCGATAAACAAACCAATGTTCTCCAAGCACACAATCACCCTGACACCACTCTTTTAGAGCAGTGTCTACCGTCTGAATCCAAACATCACGATGATCATTGACCACTATTATTCTTTCGGCTCCTTGCTACTCTAGCAGGTCTTGATCGTCCACCTTCCCGATGGATAGGCTCTTGGAGAGCGTCAACCAGATCCGCTGGATTCTGAGGCCTACGTGCCACAAGCGCATCTTCAGACAAAGAACCTAATTTTGGCTTTTGAGGCGCATTACCAAAGCCAACAATCTTCTTGAATTCCTCGTATTTACCTGCGACGAGTAGGTCAAAAAATTGATTGCCATTACTGCCTTTCAGTAACAGACTGCGATTGAGATTTGCACTTCCTCTATCGATGTATTTAATAGCCTCTAACAGTTGATTAAGCTGTTCTTCATTAAAGCTAGACAATGGTTGCCCACTTGCCCAATAATGAAGGCTTCTGCGTGAAACATTGAATAATTTAGCAAGCTGATCCCAGGTTAACCCGCTTAATCTTCTCAATTCGCTAATAGATTTCTGCGTTGCTTCTGGAGAGCTAGTCGCTCGCAAAGTAATCCCACTGGTCGTCCTGTCTACAGCAGCTAACAACCCTCGATGGTCACTTACTCTAGAAGCAGTTGTCCCCGAACTAACTAGGGAAATTATAGAACCCATAAATGAATGAGTATCTGAATCTTTCATAGCTCCCAGGGCAGAGGTACTCCGCTCATTAGGGTTTCTACTCAACCGAGTGCTCATAATTCACCTCCAAAACGCCGCAAAAAGTCATCTTTTACTGCCCACCGGAAGAAAGTATAAATCCTTTCAGCAAAACACCGTCCTTCACTCATCAACTCTTCAATACTGAATTCTCGATTTTTTGAAAGGGACATATCTAGATCGAGTATCCAGCTAGATTCAGCCACAGGTTCAATTGCATCTGGATCGAAAGTTGCACCAGGAGGCATAAGTCCCCATCTTGCAATAATTTGCTCACCTCCATTTGGAATTACAAACAAATATTCATTAACGGTTTGATGAATATATTCTCTAAATTCAGCAGCCATAAGTCCCGCCATCTCAGGTTTTACCAGTGATGATATGTCTTGCAAATCTTCACCAATAAGCCGATCGATATATCGCAATCCAAATCTTTCAATAATTTGGGGTTTAAAACTTTTATCAAATGCGATGAGCAAATGTTCTAAACGTTCCAAAAAATCACGACGGCTGGAGTAAGCTGTTGTCTCAAGCGCCATAAAATTAGGTGCTAAAGATACGCGCCAGCTATGTGCTGTATCTATGAACCGCCAGGTTACCTGAACAGTCGGTTGTACACCACCTGGAGGTCCAAAGACTAAAATTTGAGTTTGTTCGGGTTGTAGGATAGGATATTTTTCTCTAATTGCCTCTTGAAATGAACCCACAAAATCTTTCTTCTCGATCGAGAGAATAGGTGGAAAGCGCACCTGTGCAATCACTCGAATCAGAGGGGCATCCTTCAACGGTACCTCTTCAGGTGGCTGTGCGGTGAGTGGATTGTCATTAACCACTTTCTACATCCTTTTTGGAGCTTTCAGAGAAATTAAGCATAGCTAGAGTCTAGAGATGGGACTATCGTTCCCTATAACTATGATATAACAACATTGTGAAGTAAAGTGTGAAGTAAAAAAAATTCCCGTAAAACACTTAGAAATAGAGATAAAATCGACTAGACCTTTATACTGCGTAATGTTTGCTCAAACCGATCGCCCTGCCAATTGACGAAATAACCAAATTCTGCCAACAGTGGCAAATCATCGAACTCTCCCTCTTTGGTTCGATTCTTCGTGACGACTTTCATGCAGACAGCGACATCGATATCCTAGTTGCTTTTGCCCCCACAGCCAACGGGGGTCTACTCGATCGCGCCCAAATGCAGGAAAAACTCGAAGCAATCCTCAGCAGACGAGTCGATCTAATCAGTAAACGGGCGATTGATCGCACTTCCAACCCGATTCGCCGTCAAGAAATTCTCTCTACTGCTCAAACTATTTATGTCAAATAACCGCGATCGCGCTTCCTTAATCGATCGCTCTTTTTATTCTAACAACTGCTTCTCCCGTTTTACCCGTTGCGCGATCGGGTATTGATAAGAAATCGTGCCGATCGACTGCTTAAACATATCAGCGAAAAGTCCGTTAAGATTATCTGTTTTCAGCCGAGATTAGGCAAGCAAAATCGTTGGCTTTGTGGGTAAGTGCAAGCGATCGGCGATCGGTATAACACATCACTGCAACCGACCTTATGCTAAGTTATTTTTGGAATTAGGAGCGATCGACCGCGCCAGCAAAAAAGGAGGATCTACAAAAATGGGTAAAGGCAGGTTAGAAGCATTCAGCGATGGTGTAATCGCCATTCTCATCACCATTATGGTGCTGGAATTGAAAGTGCCCCATGAAGCTGATTTAGCTGCGCTGCGTCCGCTAATCCCAGTATTTCTGAGCTATGTACTCAGTTTTATTTATCTTGGTATCTACTGGAACAACCACCATCACTTGTTACAAGCGGCTCGGCACGTCAATGGTAATGTGTTGTGGGCTAATTTGCATCTGCTGTTCTGGTTGTCACTGATTCCCTTTGTCACTGCCTGGACAGGCGAGAATCACTTCGCTGCGTGGCCAGTTGCGCTTTATGGCACAGTGCTGTTGTTGGCTGCGATCGCTTATTTCATTCTTACTCGTGTCCTTATTTCTTACCACGGTAAAGATTCCACTCTGGCAATTGCACTTGGGCGAGACTTTAAGGGGAAGGTATCAGTGGTGATTTATGCCGTAGCAATCCTGCTTTCCTTTGTGAACTCATGGTTTGCTTTCATGCTGTATGTTTTAGTTGCAATCATGTGGCTGATCCCCGATCGGCGTATTGAGAAAACTCTGAATTCGTGAAGAATATTCCGCGAAAAGCCATCGCCAGCCAGCTAACACTTCGCTTTAGGAATTAACAAATGACAATTCATCAAAACGGACTTTTTGTTGAACCTGGTCAAGGTCGTTCTTACTACTTTGGTCAAGACCTCTATACCTTCAAGGCAGTTGGTGAAGAGACAGGGGAAGCCTATGCGCTTTGTGAGGTAATTGTTGCACCTGGTGGCGGTACGCCAACCCATCGCCACAACCGAGAAAATGAATCATTTTATGTTCAAGACGGAGAGATTGAATTCCAGCTTGACGATCGTACTTTCGTTGTGACGGCTGGAACCTTCCTTCATTCACCGAAAGGCCAGCTTCACCGATTTACGAATACCACCGCTACACCCGCTAAAATGCTGGTTTGGGTCACTCCTGCTGGCTTTGAGAAATTTATTTCCGAAGTTGGAAAGGCTGTGAATGGTGAGATTACCCTTGGAGCATCCTTGAGCCCTGAAGACCTTGACAAAATTCTTACTACTGCTCCCAAGTACGGTATCGAGATCGTACCTCCACCCTCTGAGGAGTGTGCCTAGATAGCAATCACTCTTGAAGTCATGGTAGAAATATTGGGACTAAAAATATTTTAAAGTAGTTTGTACGATTCTGAATTGTCTATTAATTCACTTTGTTCACCAGGATAAAAGCGATCGTCTCAAATCTCGGTCAAGTCGTAAAGACAACTGATATCGTTTCCGGTTGCATCGGTATTTTTCAGATGTCCAAACTGTCATTTGTCCCAAAATCATAATTTTAGTCCACACTCAAAAATCATGAGGAGTGCAATCCGAATTGATATTACTTGACTTATATCTAGAGACGGGTTGTTTCAACAAACGCTTCTCTACCTTTCGGAAGAGATAAACGCGCCCTGAACTAACGCCACCAAAATAAGGTTTTGAGTAAGAAAGCAGGGGGGGAAAGTACGAATGCAGATTGTAGGGTTTCCTTGCCTGTCATTCCCAAGTGCGATCGCCGAAGATAAGGGTATAGAAATTAAACGGCTGGTTTTCACCCGCCCTTACACAAAATGAACTCACAACTAGAACAACAAGTAACAATTCTACAAGACGAAACAGCAGCGGCAGGAAATTCAGCCAACCCAACAGTTGAAACTCATGTATTCGCCTCAGAATTTGCAACCGAGGAAAAAGTCAGAGTGGAAGAATTTAAGATTAGCGGCGACAGCCTAATTGGCAAAGTCAAAGAACTAATTCAGCAAGGAAAACTCCGCCGCCTCGTCATCAAAAACTCGCAAGGGCGGACTTTGGCAGACATTCCGCTGATGGCGGGATTGGTAGGCGGCGTTGCAGGATCAGTAGTCTTTCCAATTGCTGCTGTACTTGCTACAGTTGGGGCAGTTGCGGCTCATTTGACTGTAGCAATCGAGCGCAAAGAATAGTCCTTAGTAATTAACAATCTTCTCTTCAAGTCCGCGAAGGCGGACTTTGTTTGTTTAGTAGCGATTTCAATCGCCGAATTGTCTGATCAACGTAAATTATCCGGTACTCTTGCCGCAGGTTGGTCTAAATAATTGTAAACAATCCGCGAAATTCGACGGACAAAATCTCTCACAATCGGGTCATTGTAAGGACGTTTGACAAAGATTGCGGCTAAATAACGCTTACCGTTGGGCATATCAATAATTCCCGCATCGCCCACTACAAAGCCGATATCTCCAGTTTTGTCCGCAATAACTGCACCGGGACCCAAACCGGAGGGCAACAGCGTTCTAGTTGTAGTGTGCCGCAGTAATTCTAAAGCTTGTTCCCGGCTCGATTCAGAAACTAATTTATCGCGAGACAGCATCGCCAGCAACTTTACCATATCCACAGAACTTGTGGTATTTGTTCCTTGAAAATCGCCGAGCCAATTGCGAATTCTGGTATCAGTTAATCCCCAACTGCGAAAACGCTCATTGAGTTTAGCAATTCCCCCCAAACGTTCAATAATCATATTGGTGGCTGTATTGTCGCTGATGGTAATCATTTTATCTACGGTTTCTTTGATGCTAAACCGAGTTCCATCAGGTTCGTCTTGCATAGTTCCAGAACCGCTGGCTACTAAGTCGGACTTCATAACTAATGTTTCGTCGAGGCTAACTTTGCCTGCGTCTACATCTTGATAAAAAGCAATCAGAATTGGTAATTTGATGGTACTCGCGGCCGGAAATACTCGATCGCCCTTGATATCCAAATAGTTTCCTGTATCTAAATCCAGAAAAAACATTCCGGCGCTGAGGGATCTATACTGTTCGATCGCACTTTCGATTTGAGGCTTGATGGCTGTCATTTCCAAGCCTGTTGACATCCCCAAATCAGCGGAATAGTTTCTCTGATTTCCCGGCGGAACAGTGGGCGTAACTTGACCTGCTGCTTGTTCTATGCGGGTAATAGCTGTTGGGATCAAAGACTCGTTTCCCGCTATTTGCTCTGGATTTGGCAACTGAAACGACCAGCGCGTGGCAGATTCTCTAATGACTCGGACTTTTTGCGGGTCTAACTTATAACCGGGAGTTAATTGTATCACTAACCTGGTAGTTCCGGTGTCAAACTGCCCGACTCTAATTTGTTGAATAGCGGAGTTGTAGCTTTGAGGACTTTCGGGATACTCCAAGACTATTCCCGGTAAGTCAATTACTAAGCGGGTGGGATTGGCGATTAGTTTGACTTCCGGCTGAACTCCTGAATCTGTGGTTAAATTGAGTTGGTTTTCGCGGGCATCGAAGTGCCAAGATGTTAGTGTATCAGCTTTTGCGGGCAGGGCGATCGAGAAAAGACTAAGGGCGGCCGGCAACAGCCATCGAAGTTTTAGAGTCATGTTTGAAGAGAAAGAGTTTAACGGGTGCAACGAGAAAGCGGCTGGAAAAACGTTATCAACCGCTTTCGAGACGAAGCACCTAGAATCATACAGTCAACTCTTGCCCGCAGCCGTATTTTTTTTATTCTCTTTGAGAGTATTTTGTTTCCGGGACTGATCTCAAACCCGCTTCTATTACCCCTTCTTCTTTCTGTCTCGCGCAGGCGGACGAAAGTGTGTACAGTCGTTGACTCTCTTGGCAGAATTCTTGTTTTGTCTGCACAAATTTTATTCACCTGAGATGAATTCAAGTTAGGCGACTTCCCGATTTCTAGCATCTTCGAGGGAGTCGATCGCGGCTTTAAGAAACACTTTTCCTTTAGCAACAAATCGGCGATCGCTCAAAGGATCGTAAGCTTCCCAATTACCGCTAACTTCGCGATCGCGCCACAAAAACCAGCAGCGGTAGATTTCTCCGCTATCTATATCATCGCACAAAGCCAGCCAATCATCCCCCGTGAGAGCGCTGGCATCTAATGCTACCAATTCCACCCACGCAAGTGCAGTGCAGGCATCGATCGCCTCAGCGTCAACCGAGTCAGATTTGGTAGCTATAGGTTGTGGCGAACACAGTGTAGACTTCATAATTTCTCCTTAATTAAATGAATGAATTTGCTTATTTATGGAACTGACCCGGTACGCCAAGTGGAAAAACTGTCTTTTGATAAATTTCTGGTTGGTCAAATTTACCAGCGGCTGATGCTTCTGTTAAATTATTAAGTGTATTAATTGTGAAAATGGCGGCGGTTCCCAAAGCGGCCATTGCCAGTCTGTGTAAGATTTTGCTCATTTGGCTGCTCCTTTTTTGCTTGGTGTATCTACTCTAAAAAGTTAAGTGGTGAGTAGCGGCGGAGATTGGGGAGTTAAGAAAAACTTTTTCTCCTCAAATATATTCAACTGTTGAAGCCGTTATCAGGACAGAGTTTGAGGAGTCGATCGCCCAAAAAATCTCTCCAAGTAAAATTCCTTAAATTCCGGCTGGCTGATTATCTTCCTTAAAATCGCCCAAAATAGGAACTTAAGGCGTTAAAATTTCTAGATTCGTTCCCCTTTCAGTGCAAGCGAAGTGCTCAAGTCAAAACGCGATCGTGGTCGCATTCTCACTGCCTCTGGCTTAAAGAAACTTAACGAGGCGCTCCAAGAATGGTCTGACCAAAATAACATTAGAGGTACTCTGACGGAAATCGAGGCTGAATCTGGCGTCGGTGCCGATACAGTCAGCAAAATTAAGCAGGGTAGAGAAGGTGCGGATTTGAGTAAAATTCGACAGTTGTTCGCGGCTTTTGAAATGACTCTGGCTGCTAGCGACCATCGATCGGCTAAACTTGAGGAACCGACAAGTTTAGACGAGCTGGACAATTCGCCGGCAGCGGAAGATACAGCCAGCAACAGAATTGTTAAAGTATTTGTGAGTTATCGCAGCGCCGAACCCGATCGCGAGTTAGGAAAACAGTTAGAAACGGCCTTAAGCGCGATCGGTCATACAGTTTTTACAGCAGAAAATAACATTAGATTAGGAGATAATTGGTTCGATCGCATTAATTTCTTTCTCCAAGAATGCGATTATTTGTTGTTGCTGCTGCCGCCAACGGGAAACCAAAGCGAACTACTAACATATCAAGTTCAGCAAGCAAAAGAGCTGCAAGACTCTCGCCCTGACAGAAAACCAATAATTCTCCCCATCCGCGTCGGTTTTCCCCTGAACGCCCCTCTAAATCACGACTTGCGGGGCTATCTGTACCGGATCAAACAGAGGGAATGGAAAACCACCGCCGACACTCCAATTATTATCGAAGAAGTTCTGAACTTGCTAGCAGAAACTCCCGCACCAGTCACAGAAGAAACAGAAGATTTAACACAAAACCAGGTATTAGAAATTAGCAGCGACGAAATACCTCTACCCGCCGCCGAACCGGAATTACCGGGAGGACAAGTCGATGTCGCTTCTCAATTTTATGTAGAACGCCCGCCCATCGAAGAACGCTGCTATCAAACTATTGTGCAGCCCAGCGCCTTAATTAGAATTAAAGCACCGAGACAAATGGGCAAAACTTCCTTGATGGCAAGAATTTTGCATCACGGAGCCCGTCAAGGCTATTGCACCGTGCCGCTAACTTTTCAGTTAGTAGATAAAGCCGTATTCGCCAACTTAGATAAATTCTTAAAGTGGTTTTGCGCTTACGTCGGCCGCGAGTTGCACTTACCAAATCAATTAGACGATTATTGGGACGAGATTTTTGGCAGCAAAGTCAACTGCAAAGATTACTTTGAAAAATACATTTTGCCGCAAATCGACAGTCCTTTAATTTTAGGATTAGACGAGATCGATCGCGTTTTCCAATATCCCGACATTGCCGAAGACTTCTTAGGACTGCTGCGGGCGTGGCACGAAGAATCAAAGCGGCGCGACATCTGGAAAAAACTGCGATTAATTGTAGTTCACTCCACCGAAGTTTACATCCCGATGAACATCAATCAATCACCTTTTAACGTCGGGCTGCCCGTCGATTTACCGGAATTTAACCACCAGCAAATACAAGATTTAGCAGCGCGCCACAACTTGAATTGGTCGGAAGCCCAAGTTGAGGAATTGATGGCAATTGTCGGCGGACATCCGTATTTAGTGCGAGTTGCATTATATCACATTTCGCGATCGGATTTGACACTAGATGAATTAAAAGAAACTGCGATCGCAGATACGGGAATTTACAGCGACCATTTGCGCCGGCAGTTGTGGAATTTGGAAGAATATCCTGAGTTAGCGGAGGGGATGAGAGAGATTGTGGGGGCGGACTCTCCGGTGCAGTTAAAGGCTATGCAGGCGTTTAAATTAGACAGTTTGGGGTTGGTTAAGTTGCAGGGGAACGAGTGCGTGCCGAGGTGTGAACTGTACCGGCAATATTTTCGATCGCACTTAAGCGCGATCGTGTAAAATTTTGTGCGTAAGTGCGGCAAGTAATAATCAGGTGAATGATACCCATGAACGATATTTTTTTGATAACATCCGATAATTGGCTAGACTGGATCACCGTGTTTGGTTATCTAGCCTTTACAGCTTTCATTGCATGGCGCGTATTCACCACAAAGTAGATAGATTATGAAATCACCTTCTTCTTATTCTTTCTTACTTCGCGTTCTTTGCGCCTTCGCGGTTCGTTAAATAAACAGTAAAATAAGAAAAGAATCAACTCGCCCATACAGTTATGCCGCCCGTCGAAAGTGTTGCAGCAATTCCGAACGATCTGATTTTACGCTTGAGCATCGAGCAGTATCATGCGATAATTCAAGCTGGCATTCTCACGGATGATGACTCTGTAGAATTGCTGGAAGGTTGGCTGGTTTTCAAAATGCCCAAAAATCCACCGCATCGAGTCACAACTCGTCTTGTCAGAACAGCTTTAGAGAATATTTTACCTGCGGGGTGGTATGTTGATTCCCAAGAACCGATAACGCTCTCCAACAGCGAACCCGAACCTGATATAGTGGTTGTTCGAGGGGATACGCGACAGTATCTCGATCGCCATCCTGGTGCTGAAGATATTGCGCTGATTATTGAAGTATCAGATACGACGCTTCAGCGCGATCGCACTGTTAAAAAACAGATTTATGCCCGCGCTGGAATTTCCATTTATTGGATTGTGAATCTTGTGGAAGAACAGGTTGAGGTGTACTCTCAACCTCTTGTGGAAGTTGAGCAGCCAGATTACAGTCAAAGGTTGGATTTCGGGCGCTCGGCTGTTATACCGATTATTATTGAAGGGATAGAAATTGGGGCGATCGCTGTAGATGCTCTTTTGCCTTGATTTTGATTGAAAGCTATTTTTTATTGGTTAATTGCTCTCTCAACTTTCGCAAAATTGGAATTTTTTCCAACTGTTCCGGCCGTATACTATCCCAGTTTAACCCAATTGGACGCGGATAACTTGTATTAGTTTCAATTACCTCCTGGGCAGTAACAATCCAATTCAGCGCCCAATCGTGAGCTTGCATTGGTAAACGCGAATCTTCGACTATTTGCAAAGGATGCACTGTTGTTACAATTGGCGTATCGATTTGTACTAACCCGAATTCCTGCAACATAGCCAATTCCAAATCGGCAAAACCTGCACCTTTCCCGGTTCTTCCCCCGTTGCGCGCCACCCCTACACAACCGACTATTACTAAATCGATCGGCTCCATTTCTGCAAAACTTACCAATTTTCCGCAACTCAGTGCTTTGCGGGCGATCGCACTTTCGGCAATAGATATATTTTGTTTCTGCAAATCCTCAGCAGTCAACTCAACAAAACAGCGATCGTCTGTCAATCGCGGTACTGCCATATACAGGCGTTTTCCATCTTGCAAAGCTCGCATCCGCACCGGAATTTGCGCCGAATCTGGATTGCACTTAATCGTTTTTGCTTGTTGCCATATTGGTAAAGTTGCCAATTTTTCGGCCGCAAAATCAGCACCGACAAAGTTGGGAATATGACCGAACGGATTGCCAATAGATGCGACTTGGTGCTTCAGCAAAGACCAAATTTCCGCCCTTAAGTAGTCTTTGTCTTGGTGATATCCACTCCAATCAGTTTTCATACTGTATTGTGCTACAATTTATCATACAGAATTATGCTTTAATACCGCCTCACTTCTTCAGTCCGCGAAAGCGGATTTTGTTTGTGTAGTAGCGGTTTCAACCGCCAATAACTTATATGAATTTTACCACAAAGCCCAGTTACTATCAAGTCGGCGGCAGTCTCACCAATAACGCTCCCAATTATGTGAAGCGGCAAGCCGACGACGACCTTTATAACGGATTAAAAGCCGGAGAATTTTGCTATGTTTTGAATTCCCGGCAAATGGGCAAATCTAGCTTGCAGGTGCGGACAATTCAACGGCTGAGAAATGAAGGAATTGCTTGTGCTGCGATCGACATTTCGGAAATTGGCAACCGCGGCGTCACTCCCGAACAGTGGTATGCTGGTTTGCTACGCATTCTCGAAAATAACTTTAACCTGTCGGATATTGTCAACGTGCGGACTTGGTGGCGCGATCGCAATTTTTTAACTCCAGTTCAAAGATTGAGCGAATTCATCGAAACCGTACTTTTACCCAACATTACCAGCAATATTGTCATTTTTATTGACGAAATCGACAGCATTCTCGCCCTAGATTTTCCCGCCGACGATTTTTTAGCCTTAATTCGATCGTGCTACAACAAGCGCGCCAACCATTCAGAGTTCGATCGCCTAACTTGGGCCCTTTTAGGTGTAGCATCCCCGACGGATTTGTGCCGCGAGCAAAATGCCAGCAGCAATACCCCTTTTAATATTGGCAAGGCGATCGAATTAACTGGTTTTGACGAAACAGAAGCTCAACCGCTAGCAGCGGGGTTGGCAGAGCTTACAGACAGCCCTAATGAAGTTTTGAGAGAGGTTTTGTATTGGACGGGCGGGCAGCCTTTTTTGACTCAAAAGCTGTGCAAACTATTGTTGGAAAACCCACAATTAATCCCGAATTTACCCCCCCCAACCCCCCCTTGCCAAGAGGGGGAGGAAGATGCAGCCGCCCGTTGTCAAGAGGGGGAGAAAGATAACATTCACCCTTCTAAAGAGTGGGTGGAGAAAGTAGTGCGCTTGAAAATAGTGGAGAATTGGGAATCTCAGGATGTCCCAGAACATTTGTCCACAATTCGCGATCGGCTTTTCAAAGAAAACCAGCGCATTGTCAGGAGACTGGGATTGTATCAGCAAATTTTAGAACAAACTGAAATTGTCCCCGATGGTAGTGCCGAACAAATGGAGTTGCGATTAAGCGGATTAATCGTTAAGCGCGGGGAGAAATTAACAATTTCTAATCCTATTTATGAAGCTGTATTTAACAAAGAGTTAATTGAAGAAAAATTAGAAAAACTCTCGCCTTACTCGGAAGCTATCAAACTCTGGCTAAATTCTAGCTGTGAAGATGATTCCCAACTCTTGCGAGGAGATGATTTGCAGTCAGCATTAGTTTGGGCGGCCGGAAAAAGTTTGAGAAACGAAGATTTTCAGTTTTTGACGGCTAGTCAGAAAGTCATTTTGAGCGACCAAAATCAACTGCTGCATTCAGCTACACTCGAAACCAAAAAAGCTGTATGTGATGCCGAAAAAGCTTTGAGTGAAGCTGACTCTGCCAAACAAAAAGCCAAACAGTGGATCGGCATCGGTTCTGCGGTACTGGCAGCATCGTTACTGACGGCGATCGGCTTTTCAACTCTCGCTTACCAGCGGTTTAAACTAGCACAAGCAAGTATTGAAATCGAACAAAATGGCAGCGATGCTTTATTGTTGGCTGTTTCTCAAAAAACCGAAAACACAGAAGCTTTATCAGAAGCTTTACTGAGGGCGATAGCCTCGGGTAAAAAGTTAAAAACCTTGGTGAAAAACAAACTGCGCCTAGAACAATATCCGGCAACTATACCGCTGTTAGCCTTACAAGTAATTCTCGATCGAATTAGCGAAAAAGAGCAGATTAAAGCCTCATCACTTTCACAAAGAAAGATAAAGTGGCAAGCTCATACCGGTGCAGTTACCAGTGTCAATTTTAGCCCAAATCGCCCAATTTTAGTAACCGCAGGAGTAGACGATAGAGTTCGGATTTGGAACGTGTTCGGACAAAAACTTGTTGAATGGAAAGCTGGGCAGCAGTCAGTTAATATGGTAAACTTTAGCCCAAACGGTAATTTTTTAGCAACTGCAGGAAGGGACAGCACAGTTAAAATATGGAATTTATCAGGAAAAAATATTTCTACATTCAAAGGGATTCAAGGCTCAGTTACCAGCATCAGTTTTAGTCCCGACGGACAGTTGTTGGCGGCCGCAGGAATAGACAGCAATGCTGCAATTTGGAAATTAGTTTCAAAACTGCCAAAATCAATATCGTCTAGCGTCGTGAAACTTCCCGGCCACAACGGCTTAGTGAGAAGCGTAAATTTTAGCCCAAACGGAGATTTTATAACGACTTTAGATGGCAAATCTACAGTGCGAATTTGGAATTTGTCGGGAAAACTGAAAAAAACACTTCCCCTTCAGGCAATTGGGCTCAGTTTCACTGCGGCTCCCCACCAGTATCGATTTGCGACAGTAACATTGAATGGTAAAGTTGGGCTGTGGAATCTGTCAGAAAAAGAATTAGTTAAGGAATTTCAAACATTGCATTTAGATGCGAAATCAATTAGCTTTAGTCCCGACGGAGAACGGCTTGCTACAGTGGGAATTGATAAGACTGTACGGCTGTGGAATTTAGCGGGGCGGCAGGTGGCTCAATTTGAGTTCGAGGAGAATGTTGTTAGTGTTAGTTGGAGTCGAGACGGAAAGCAAATTGCTGTAGCTGGAAGCAACGGCACTGTCTGGCTGAGGCAGGTTGAAGGGTTAGAAGAATTGCTGAAGCAAAGCTGCAATTTTTTCACCACTCAACCGAAGTATTTTACAAGAGTTTCAACTATCTGCAAATAGGGTGTACGCATCACTTTAGCAAGTAGGACACAGCATTGCCCATAGGTGTCAACTTCCAACTTCCAACTTCACGTTAAACCGACAGTCCGACAGATGTTGAAACCCCTGCCTCCAAGCTAAAATCCTCTCAAGAGGACTAATGAGTTCTTCAGTCCTCTTTGAGATGACTTTAGCTATTAGATAGACAGGGAATTCATTCCCTGGCGGACTGCCGGGTGAGCGGGAGGACTGGCAGACGAAAAGCTTAAGTTGACACCAATTGACATTGCCGTGTCTCTACCCGTAGCTAATGAGTTATGACTATCAATTTACTTTAACAGGCGAAACACTTACATTAGGATTTGTAACTCTTTTTAAGAGTTCTTGTCGGGCTTGTTCTGGATTTTGGCCTTTGGGTACTTGATATAATAATCTACAGGAACCGTCTTGAGGATTAGCTGCACAAATAATTAGTTGACCGGTGGTCGATGCACCTGCTGTGACAACATTCTCCCAGCTTCCTTGCGGTTGCGAGTTGTTGAGAATTCCTGAGACTCTGGTGCACCGAGTAATCGCATCTTCTCCTGATTCATTAAAATAGTTATCAGCTAGCCACAAAATAACGGGAATATTTTTGCCTTGTTGAACAGCAATTGTAGCTGGGCGGCCGCCAGCAGCGCCGCAGAAGAATGAAGGCGTTTGGGCCAAGGCTGGACTGTTTGCTAAAATCGGAGCAGCAAGAGCAATAATTGACGCGCTAAAAGCAGACTTGAAGAGCCGAAATTTCATGAGCAGTAATAAGCTGTTTCATTTAAGGTTACTAATAGTCTAAAAAGTTAAACTGTTTGCTGCCGGGAAGATTAGGCATTTAGAGAAAAAAATAAAATTTATTCTGCAAATTTTTGCGATCGCACACACTGGCCTCATCTAAGCCAAAACTCCGGGAAAAAAGCTCGCTGACAAACACCAAAGGCAGAAAATAGATGCAGCCCTAGGGGCCGAGGCGCGAAGGTATAGGGTAAAGGTGCGGTTTTTCACCGTTTTTTGCGATCGCCTCGCTCTTCCTGATGCCACCCCACCTAAAGGGGAACCTGTGTTAATATCGAAAAAAATATTCTCTTTAATAATCAACAATGGGCAATGTTCTGGTGCTGAACGCCTCCTACGAACCCCTTAACATCACCAATTGGCGAAGGGCGGTAGTTTTGTTGCTGAAAGGAAAAGCAGAACAGGTAGAACACAACGGGAAATTTATTGCGCCAAACTTCCCGCTACCAACTGTGATCCGACTGCGGCATTACGTCCGAGTTCCCTATAAGGATATTCCGCTAACCCGCCGGAACATCTTGCACCGGGATGCACACTCTTGTCAATACTGTAGTTATACGGGGGACGATTTAACCCTCGATCATGTAATTCCCCGATCGCGCGGAGGAGGCGACACTTGGGAAAATCTCGTCACCGCCTGCGTGCGCTGCAATGTCAATAAAGGCAGCCGCACGCCAAAAGAAGCGGGAATGCCGCTGCGCTATCCGCCGAGGAAACCTCACAGTGGTCTTTATTTTGAAGTCACTAAACACGTTAAGAGCGGTATGCACAAAGAATGGCAAAAATATGTAATAGGCCTTTAAAACCCCTGTCAGCGCAAGCGCGGGGGTTTTTTGCGGAAGTTCTGAGTCCTGAGATTGCTTCTTCGTTCCTCGCAACGCATACGCCGTGCATCAGTTAAAAAGTTAAAGATAGAATTTACGCTCTTAAATTCGGTTTCTCGTAAGAAGTATTGGCTTCGACAACGAGGCATCTACACAGAAACCGGGTTTAAGAGCGAATGTCGCGCCAATCCTGAATAGTTAAATTGTTAATTTTTAATGATGAAAGATCACGCCCTTACCAATTCCGATGGAACATCTGGCAACCGCCAAGTTGAGCTTGAACCCAGCAGCGAGGTTGTAGCCGGAGTGACTGCGCCTGCGAAACGGCGCAGCAAAGCCGAAGTTGCTTCCGAAGAGAATCGCGGCCGTCTCCGCGAGGAATTGCACGATCGCAAAGTCGAGCAATTGCGCCAAATGTTCGATCGGCACAAAGGCACTCGCCAGTTAATCTTGCTACAAGATTTTCCAGATCCCGACGCACTATCAAGCGCTTGGACTTACAAATTAATCGCCGAACAGTACGATATCCAATGCGAGATTATCTACGCCGGCGCCCTCAGCCACCAAGAAAATATTGCTTTAGTTAAATTGACAGGGTTGCCGTTGCAGCGCTGGACTTTGGAAACACTAAAAACTAAGGATTTGTCGGTGTTTCAGGGCTGCGCTTTCATTGACAATCAAGGGACGACTTGTAACTTAACCGAGTATATTTTAGCGGCTGGAGTTTCGATCGCTGCCGTCATTGATCATCACAATTTGCAGGGGGAAATGAATGCAGAATTTACCGATTTGCGCCCTCAAATCCGCGCTACAGCCACGATTTTTGCCGAGTATTTACAGTCTGGACTTTTAGCTCTCGACGCCAGCGTCAGTCTGCACATCAAGTGCGCTACAGCTTTGATGCACGGTTTGCGATCGGATACGATCGCCCTCAGACAAGCTCAGGAGGAAGACTTTTTAGCGGCGGCTTATTTGAGCCGATTTTACGACCCGCAGTTGCTGAATGCCGTGTTACAGTCGTCTCGTTCTAAGTGGGTGATGGACGCGATCGAGCGATCGCTCAAACACCGCACTGTCCAGAACAATTTCTCGATCGCCGGCATCGGCTACCTCCGCTATGACGATCGGGATTCTATTCCCCAAGCGGCGGACTTTTTAGTAACAGAAGAGAACGTACATACAGCCGTTGTTTACGCAATTGTTCACGACAAGGACGAAGAAATTGAAGTAGTAATTGGCTCGCTGCGAACTAATAAACTTACTCTCGACCCCGACGAATTCATTAAAGAAGCCTTCGGTCAAGATGCTCAAGGACGCTTTTTTGGCGGCGGTAGAAGTCAAGCTGGAGGTTTTGAAATTCCGGTGGGATTTCTTTCTGGCGGCAATGAGAACAGCGATTATGCAAGGCAGAAATGGGAAGTATTCGATGATCAGATCAAGCAAAAGTTGCTGCATTTAATTAGTCCTAAAGACAATCCTGTTTACGACCATTAACTCTGAACTTTCTAGGTGCGGTATTAATTCCAGCAACAGCCTGGGAATGCGAGCTTTTCGACCTCCGGTTGCTACCAGGTTTTGCCGTGTTTTTTTCTCATTCCGGGCCAGATATTAACTTGACAATCATTCATGCCCGCACTCCAACTCTCATCAACTGGGTTTTTTAACTCTTATTGAGTGTTTTAATTCATGCCTAGTCTAACTCTGCCAGGAACAGGCTTTCCGGCCTGTTCCACAAAAATTAAATTTTCTTGTGGGTAGTACGGATAGGGCAGGAGAATCCGCCCAGAAAAAGTTTATTTAAAATCGTGCAATATGTCAGTTTTAACGAAGTAAGGAGGTTGAAAAACCCGGTTGAGTTCTCCAGGGCTAACAGTAATAAATTTTCTACCAATTTTCCCAAATCATACACTAAATAAACCGGGTTTTTTAACAATTGTCAAGGGATACCACGAAGTATTTTGATCAAAAAACCAGGTTGGGGGCAAATTTAGTGTGATCTAGTTTCCTAAGATCCACAAGAATTCTTAGGTTTTAACAATTATACAGGGTTGATTTTTTGAAATTTTATTATTTATTCGCTAAATCAATCACAAGTTGTTATACTTGGTGCAGTAGCTTTTCGATAATAATTAGCAAAAAAACGCTTGAGAAGAAGCAAGATAGATACCAAACCACCTAAATCCTTGGCTAAATGACATAGAAAAAGGAATTGTAGCAGTCAAAAAAAGTTTGGCTCGCAACATGAATATTGTTTTTTTTCTAAGCCCAGCTAGCGATTCCTACGAGTTAAAACAAATTATTATATTTATTTGTGGCGGGTTAGAATAGTAGAAAATAGGTTAAAAAAATAAGGAACACGGAGATGTCTACAAAAAAGACTTTCTCTTGGTCGTTAGAGAAAAGCATAGAAAAAGTTTCAGAAATTGCACTTAAAATCAACGAGTTCGTGGATCTGAAGACAATTTTGCAATGTGCGCTAGAAGAAACCAGGGTGCTGCTGCAAACAGATCGCGTGATTATTTATCGCTTCCTACCGCATAGAGATAGGGTAGTATTTGCTGAATCTGTTGGTGATCAGTGGCTGTCAATCCAGGGGCAACTGATTCATGACCCTTGCCTTGAAGCAACCTGGGTAGAGCGTTACAGCCAGGGAAAAACGAGTGCCATTTCTGATATTCACGCTGGTGATCTGCAAGCTTTTGATGTCGAATTGCTCGATCGCATCCAAGTTCAGGCAAATTTAGTGGCGCCAATCTTGCTAGATTGCCAACAGCAGCAATCTCCGAAGCTTTGGGGACTGTTAATTGCTCATCACTGCCAAAGTCCTCGTCAGTGGGAACCTATCGACCTTGAGATCCTGCAACAGGTTGCAATGCACATCGGGTTGAGGATGTGGCACTTGGAATCTCACCGCCCGGCGATCGGGCCAAATCAACCACCGGAACTCGAAACAGAACCAAATCAAACTGATCCAAATACAGAAAGCGCGCCAAGAGTCAATCATCAAAATTGTCTACAACCAGAGTTTGCCTGTTCCCTAAGTGGCGATATTGTCCACCTCAAAGCCTTTGACTTGTTGCAAAACCCGATCTGGATATTTGATATTGAGGATTGGCAAATGCGGTGGGCAAACCAAGCCTCCTTGTACCTGTGGGATGCTTCGACGCGGCAACAACTGGCGAGCCACAACTTTTTTAGAGATATGTTGTCAGAGTCTACTCGGATTCGCTTGCAGACCTATCGACCGCAGTTTGAACAAGGCCAAACCTTGTCCAAGCAGTGGACGTTTTATCCGGGCGGTGAGCCTGTTTCTGTCGGCTGTAGGTGTTCTGGCATCAGGATTGATAGTGGGCGTTTGGCAATCCTGGTCGAGGGTAAGGTCGAAACCGCTCCTCAAATCGAACCGGAGACCCTGCGATCGATCGAGGCAATCCGACACACCACGCTGATGGTTTCGCTGTACACCCTCGAAGGTGTGCCGCTGCTGCAAAACCCGGCGGCCTTGCGCTGTTATGGGGATATGCAGCCGCCTGACTCTGCGACAGATAATGCTTTTGTGAGTCGCTTTGTTGACTCTCAGGTAGCAGAGCGAGCAATGGCAGTTCTTAAGTCCGGTGAGGTATTTAGCACGGAGGCTCAAGTGATTACTCTGGCGGGAATTCGCTGGCATGGGATGGACGTGCGATGTACCAACGACCCGGTAACAGGCAACCCGATGTTGCTCGTGAACGAAAAGGACATTACCGACCGCCAGCAGGTAGAAACAGCGCTGCAAAAGAGTGAAACTCGGTTGTCAGAAGCCCAGCGGGTTGCCCACATCGGTAGCTGGGAATTTGACGTGATTGCCGGTAAAATTACCTGGTCTCCCGAACTATTCGAGATTTTGGGACGATCCAGGGCACTGGGCGAACCTACCTATGAAGAAAACCTGCGGATTTACCATCCCGAAAGTGCCAGACAGCTACACCGGGTAGTTCAACGAGCGCTCACTCACGGAGAGCCTTATCTATTGCGCCTCAGAATCGTGCGCCCGAATGGTTCTATCCGCCATACCGAAGCCAGAGGACAGGTCCAACTCAATGCAGAGGGAAAAGTCATTCGGTTGTTTGGTACATCCCAAGACATTACGGATCTTGTCCAGGCAGAAACAGAACTCAGAGAATTGAGTACAGCCCTTGCTAATGCCGTTGAGGGCATCTCGCGGCTGGATATTTTCGGACGGTACATCACCGTTAATCAAGCCTACGCGAATATAGCAGGTTATCAGCCTGAAGAAATGGTTGGTATGAGTTGGCAGAAAACAGTTCATCCCGAAGACTGCGACAGGATGATGGCCGCTTATCAAAAAATGCTAGCGGAGGGCCGAGTGGAGGTTGAGGCCCGGGGTATCCGGAAAGATGGCTCGATTTTTTACCAGCAATGGGTGATGTTGGCAGCCTACGACTCGCAGGAGCGATTGATCGGGCATCACTGCTTTATGAAAAATATCACCGATCGCAAGCAAGCAGAAGCAGCATTGCAACAAGAGTTCAAGCGTCTGGCGGTGGTGATTGCCACGCAACAGGAAATCGCCACCCCCAATCCTAACCTGGATACAGTGATGGCTGTGATTACCGATCGAACTCAAAAATCGCTCGGTGCCGATGGGGCCGTGATTGAAATGCTGGAAGGGGATGAGTTGGTGTATCGGGCAGCCAGCGGTATCGCCAGCGCCTATGTGGGATTACGGATCAAAGTAGGGGCAAGTTTATCGGGAAAATGTATTGCGACCGGCCAAATCATGCTTTGCGATGATTCACAAACCGATGCACGGGTGGATCAGTCTGCCTGCCAGCGCATTGGTATCCGGTCACTGGTGGTTGTTCCCTTGTTCTATCAGGACGATCGGGTTGGCGTCTTAAAAGTTGTTTCAGCTACACCCTGTGCCTTTACAGAGTCAGATATTCATACCTTACAACTGATGGCGGGGTTTTTGGCGGGTAGCCTGCATCTGGCTTCAGAGTTTGATGCTAAAAACATTCTCCTGAGTCAATTGCTCGAAAGCGAGGAACGGTATCGTTCTGTGATTACAAGCATGACTGAAGGCGTCGTACTTCAGCTAGCAGACGGACAAATTACTACCTGTAATGCTAGTGCCGGAAGGATTCTCGGACTGACCCCCGAACAAATGATGGGGCGTACATCCATAGATTTAGACTGGCGAACCGTTCAGGAAGATGGCTCTCACTTCCCCTGCCAACAGCATCCGGCAATGATTACCCTACGGACGGGAAAACCCGTATCAAATGTGGTGATGGGCATTCACAAATCGGATAAAACGCTGACTTGGATTTCGATTAATTCGCAACCGCTGTTCCAAATGAATCAGTCTCAACCCTATGGGGTAGTAACAACTTTTGCTGATATTACAGAACGCAAACAGGCGGAGGAGATGCTCAGAAATCAGGCTCAGCGAGACAGATTAATCGCCGCGACAGATGGGTTAACCCAAGTAGCAAACCGCCGCTGTTTCGATGAGCAATTGCAGTCGGAATGGCAGCGATTGAACCAGGGACAAAACCTGCTGTCCCTGATCATGTTGGATGTAGATTATTTCAAGCGATATAACGATTGCTACGGACATCAAGCTGGGGATATTTGTTTAGTAAAAGTGGCTTCATCGGCGGCACAAGCGGTTAAACGTTCATCGGATCTGTTTGCACGTTACGGGGGCGAAGAATTCGCTGCTATCCTACCGAATACGGATGCGGATGGCGCGATCGCCGTTGCTGAGTCGATCCGAGAGGCAATCCGAGATTTGGGAATTCCTCACGAGCAATCTGATGTGAGCGCGATCGTGACCGTTAGCATGGGAATTGCAACTGTGATTCCCACTGCGGAAATATCACCAGATGAACTCATTGCCCTCGCCGATCAAGCATTATATGATGCGAAACGACAAGGGCGCGATCGCTACAAAAGCGCCAACCAGATGACGGCGCCAGATTTCAATGCAGTTGTAGAATAGGCAAAATATGTCGATCGCGCCCAACTTCACGCATAAGTTCGTAGGCGTAAGCCGGGGCGTAGCCATCGCACAGCTATCAAAAGGACATCGACAGTGCATTTATATCTGATCCGCCACGGTATCGCAGCCGCACCCGAAGAATATGATACAGACTCAGAACGCCCGCTGACTAAAGAGGGCGAGCGTAAAACCCGGAAAATTGCCCAGCGGCTGTACGAACTCGAAATTCAGTTTGACTTGATTCTCACCAGTCCCCTACTGCGCGCCCAGCAAACCGCCCAAATCCTGCAAACCGTCGGTTTGAGTTCCAAAATAGAAGAATCCGCCACCCTCGCACCTTCAGGAGACATTGGGAAGTGGCTGGAGTGGTACAAACAGTGGCAGGAAATAGGTAGTGGCAGCTTGGCCCTGGTGGGCCACCAACCAGACTTAGGCCACTGGGCAGAAACTTTGCTTTGGGCTCGATCGCAAGATGCCCTGATTCTCAAAAAAGCAGGTATCATCGGCTTAATCCTCCCGGAGACCGGCTCCCCAGTGGGCCGCAGCCAAATGTTTTGGCTAACTGCGCCCAAGTTTTTGCTGCGCTAGAAACAGCGAACCGCCCCGACAGTAACAGGACGCGCCAGCCCTCTTAAACCCGCATTATCGGACGCGGAAACCTGGTTTGAGGGGCGACAATACGCAGCGGTGCGATCGGGCTGTCTATTGAAAAACCAGATTTCTGAACCCACATTAAACGATTATTTGTCAAGACTGCGACACTATCTTGGTTTCTGGTAATGTACTTTTATGTAGATTGAACTCACACAAAACGGTATCGCAATGGTCGTCGGCGAATTCAAACCAGGTTTAGAAGGTGTTCCCGCCACCTTGTCCAGCATTAGCTACGTCGATGGACAAAAAGGGTTGCTGGAATATCGCGGGATTAGCATCGAGGAACTGGCACTGAAAAGTTCCTTTCTCGAAACTTCATATTTATTAATCTGGGGGGTACTTCCGACAAAGGAAGAACTAGAAGCTTTCGAGCATGAAATTCGCTATCACCGCCGGATCAAATATCGCATCCGGGACATGATGAAATGCTTTCCAGAAAGAGGACATCCCATGGATGCCCTGCAAGCTTCAGCGGCCGCCCTGGGCTTGTTCTACTCCCGCAGAGCCCTGGCTAACCCAGCATACATTCGAGAAGCTGTAGTACGACTGCTAGCTAAGATTCCCACAATGGTAGCAGCGTTCCAGCAAATGCGACGGGGAAATGACCCGGTGCGGCCGAGGGATGACTTGAACTACTCGGCTAACTTTCTTTATATGCTCAACGAGCAAGAACCCGATCCGCTGTTAGCTAGCATTTTTGACACTTGTCTGACTCTCCACGCTGAACATACAATTAATGCCTCTACATTTTCGGCAATGGTAACAGCTTCGACGCTGACAGACCCTTACGGAGTGATTGCTTCAGCAGTTGGCACTTTGGCGGGGCCGCTGCACGGGGGAGCTAATGAAGAAGTGATTGATATGTTGGAGCAAATTGGTTCGGTAGAAAACGTGCGGGCTTTTGTGGAGAAAAGCGTTGCAAATAAGGACAAAATCATGGGTTTCGGTCACCGAGTTTACAAGGTGAAAGATCCGAGAGCAACTATTCTTCAGAGGTTAGCGGAACAGTTGTTTGAGAACTTCGGCCGCGACGATTATTACGACATTGCTGTCAAGTTGGAAGAAGTGGTTGAAGAGAAATTGGGCCAGAAAGGAATTTATGCAAATGTAGATTTCTATTCTGGTTTGGTTTACCGAAAAATGGGAATTCCGCTGGACTTGTTTACGCCGGTTTTTGCGATCGCCCGTGTTGCTGGCTGGTTGGCCCACTGGAAGGAACAGCTAGAGGCAAACCGCATTTACCGCCCGACTCAAATATATACGGGGACTCACGGTGCTCCTTATATTGCGATCGAGGACAGGTCCCCATCCTACAGCACAATTATCAACCCAGATAGGTAAATGGCGAGAGGAATTGTTTTGCTTTCGTGAAGTGTTGAATTAAAAATTGCTTTCGCCTTCCGAGTCAGGAAGCAATCTCTGTCTGCCACAAGCTGCCGTGCTGGGTTATACCCCTCTTGTATGTTGTGCTATTTGTTGGCGACAATAGTAAGAAGTGACGATTTTCAGGAACTCCGGTCCTCAGACTTGCGGGTCTGAGGCTTTTTATTGCAATATTACGAATATCTTTTGGTAGGTTGCTGCGCGCGCACCCTACTTGTATTTACGCTTGGCTTGTATAGTATTAGGTAGAAAGTGAAGATGCGCGATCGCATTTAAATTCCTCCCGCTTTTAGTCGTCAGAACATCTATGGCTTACAGCAACAACGAACTTGATGGCAAGTCTTTCTACCAATCCGAACCCTTAATCGCCCGCTTGAGAGGGATTATCCGAGATTATCCCGAAGGCGTTGGCATTATCAAGGAGTTGATCCAAAATGCTGACGACGCTAAAGCAACGCGGGTAGAAATTACTCTTGATTGGCGCCACCATCCGGTCAAACAATTGCCTGACGATCGTATGGTAGTGCTAATGGGGCCGGCGATGTTAGTCTACAACGATCGCGTGTTCGCAGACAAAGATTTTGAGAGCATTCGCAGTCTGGGACAAAGCGAAAAAGCGCGAGATTTGCAGAAAACTGGTAGATTTGGCGTGGGGTTTAATGCAATATATCATGTTACAGATTATCCGAGTTTCGTATCGCGCGATCGCATCATCTTTTTTGACCCTCACGGCGCGGCGATTCCCGGCACTTCCCGACAAGAACCGGGACGCGAATGGAATTTGGCAGACGCTAAATGGTACGAAAAATATCCCGATTTTATGCAAGTCTACGCAGCGGGAGGATTGCCATTTGGAGATACAAATTTTCAAGGCACTTTGTTTCGCCTGCCTTTAAGAAGTGCAGAACACGCGGAAAATAGCGAAATTCGCAAACAAGCTTTCACCGAATCAAACGTTAAGGAACTGCTAGACGAACTGAGGTATTCCGGTGAAGAACTTTTGCTATTTTTGAAATCGGTTCAGGAAATTAGAGTTTACGAAATTCCGGCAAACAGTCAAGAAACCAGGCAAGAAATTCTGGCGATTGTCACCAAAAATCCGCAAGAAGTCCGAGAAGCGCGGCAAAAACTCCTCAATGCAATTCCAGAGACTCCCGATAAACTGCTGGAATTGTGCCGCCGCAATCCTGACGGTTTGGTATCGGTTTCTTACCGTCACGAGATAGAAACGATTAGCTGCGATCGCACAATCAAGTCTACTTGGAGAATAGTCAGTTTAATTCGCACAGACGAAGGCGGCAATTTGGCAAAAGTCATAAAAGCAATGTACGAAAGCCAAGAAAAAGTCTTGCCTTGGGCGGGCGCTGCTGCTAGAATTAATGCTGTTAGTACCCAGGGAAATCCTCAACCTGTTTCCGGCAAAGTTTACTGTTTTTTGCCGCTTCCCCTGGAAACCGGGCTGCCGGTTCACATCAACGGTTTTTTCAACTTAAATAGTTCGCGGGACAACCTCAGCAGCGACAGCGGACAAACTGGAAAAGACAGGCCGAGAGCTATTTGGAACGGGCTACTCGCGCAGCACGTTTTGTCCCGCGCTTGTGCTAACTTAATTGTCGATTTAGTGCAAGATATCGGACGGTTTAAGCCAGAAGAATTTTACCAACTTTGGCCGGTTAGCAAAATTACTACTAGCAAAGCTCTGGAAGAACTGTACTGCTTTGTAATCCAGTTATTGTATCAAAGAGAAGTTGTGCGATCGGCTGTAGAACATACTGTAACTGAGGAGCAAATTAACGGGGCAGTCATGTCACCGACAAGATGGGTGACACCTCCGACAGTCAAAAATATACCCTCGAAAAAGTGGTGGGACGACTTATTAGAACCGCTGCGTGCCGATAATATCGATGTTCCAGATCCGCCATTGCCAGAGTCGATTTTGGCAGCTTTTAAAGATGCAAATTTGCCCTTGTCAACATTCACTGCTGCCAACTTGCGAAAGCATTTAACCGAAAATAAACCGCTAGGCGTTTCGTTGCTGGATGCACCGAAAGCCAGTCTGCAAAATCGGCAGTGGATTGGGAATCTGCTGCGTTATTGTCTCAGCGATAATTGCCAAGATTTGCGCGGTTTGCCGCTAGCTATTCTCGCTGACAATACTTTGCAAGTATTTGGGTATAATGCGATCGGAACCATCTACATTGCAGATGAGGCGCAGAGGGAAATATTTGCCAATTATCCAAAATGGTTTCTGCACCTAGATTTAACTAAATTATTGCCTGCATACAATCTAAATGGCATCTTTAACATGACTGCTGCGGAAGTAGCGAAAAAATTGGTTAATGTCATTGGTTCAACTGCGTCAGAAATTGATTGGAATCCAGATGCACCGCATCCCCCAAATGCAGAATGGTTGACTTTAGTTTATAATTATTTTTACAATATCAGTCCCAGATATTTGTCGCAAGAAACAGTCGAGCAATTGAAAAAAGTACCGCTGGTTCCGGGAAATCATGGTAAGCTTTATAAAGTGGGAACTGTTGACACTCCTTTGTTGCGGGGCGATAAAATTGAGGCGGAAACAATTGCAGCAGTGCAGTATTTTGGGGCGACACTTGTCAAGGCACCAGCAAAACTTGAGGCGGCGATTGAACAATTTGCCGATCGGCATAAAAATCAATTAGTCTATTTTATCACCGGCCCGGATATCCTAGACACAGTATATTCGCGGTGCGATCGAGGTTTGCCACCCTACCACCAACAGCATTATACCTCTCTCCTCAATTTCCTGGCAGCTTCAGAACCAACAAATTACGACCAAGATAGCCTCAACAAGCTGCGTCAACTACCAATTTACCCCACAACTTCCCACGAAATAGTTTCCCTCAACGATGAAAATGTCTACCTTCCGGGCGGTGGATACGAACCGCCGGAAATTGCAGGTACGTTGAGGCTTTTACGCATAGAAAAAAACAGGCAATGGCTGCGAATGTTTCAAGTTTTGCAAGTTCCGGTACTGAATCGCGCTAGACTGATTCGCGAGTGCTTGTTGCCTGAGTATGCCTCTTTTGCCCCTGAAGAACAATTAATCGCGCTGGCGTGGATTCGAGAGCATCTGAGTGAAGCTTGCAAAGAACTAGACAAAGCAGGAGAGAATGCTTTTTCATTCCAGGAAGAGCTGAAAAAGGCGCGTTTGGTACGCTGTAGCGATCGCAGGTTACGCTCTGCCGAATTAATTTATCATCCCGAAAGTCAAGTAGTCCGCCACATTCTAGGAAATTTAGCAGCTATTCCCGATATGGAATTTTACTTGCAAGATTATCCACTATGGCTCGAATTTTTCGATACTTTGGGTATGCGAAAAACCTTGAGTGCAGATGACATTTTAGTTTGTGTTGACAATCTAATTCAAACCGCCAATCGTTCAGGTGCAGGCACAGTAACCGATGCTTGTATTGCCGTTTTTAACTACATAGTTGATAATTGGGAGGCACTAAAATATACCAAAATTTGGAAGACCAACAAAACACTGGCTGAAACACTCGCAGATAAGCCTTGGGTTCCTGTCGAGCAAAATCCTCAAAAGTTAAGCCAATATCCCGGCGCTGCGATACCTGAACCCAGGCTGTATCGCGCTAAAGATGTCTGTTTCATTCAAGATGTTCGCTTAGTTGCTAGCCAAAAATTTTTATTTGCACGCCCTGAGTGCGACTTGCTGAAGCCCGAAATTAGAACTGCACTTGGTTTTGAGCCTGTAGATACCACTACAGTTATCGACCACTTTGATACACTCATCAAAACTTGGGAAAATGACAGTTGAAATCACGACATCCGACGATATAAACGCGCAGTTACAATCAGTAAAGGCAATTTACAAATATCTCGATGATACTTTCATCAAAGGCAGTATTTCCAGCGAACAACGCCAGCAAATTCAAAAGCGCTTTGCTCACCGTCAATGTCTGTGGGATGAGTCTAGGGGTAAGTTTTGGCGGCCAAAATACGCTTTTTTGGATGACGTGCCTTTTTTCGGCAACCGCCGCACAACTATAGCGGTTTCTCATCCATTTTCCGAAGTCTATCAGCTTTTGGGACAAGGGCGATCGCCTGTTGTACAAGATTACCTAGATTTTCTCGAAGAATTAGCAGCAGAGTACAGCAACACACCTTTAAACGCAGGAGATAAAAACTCTGCGATCGAGGTCATCGGCCGTCTAGAATCTCAACAGTCATTAGAAGGCTGCACAGTTAAAAACCCACCGATACTTACTGCTAACATCACACTTGCTCCCGCCTCTGAAGTTCTCATCCCGGACGCACCTTGGCGCAAAGATTACATTGATCCCAACCAGATACTGCACCAGCAAATCTCCCCAAACTTTGCCAAAGCTGCGGGAAGTCTTTCTTTATTAAAAGATGTGATTGAACGTCCGACGACGGTCAAAAATACCCTAAATACTAAAAGTAATGATTGGTGTCGAGAATGGCAAAATACGCTAAATTCCCCAGAATTTATATCGGGTTTAAAGCGGCTGATTTTCCACGAGCGCGACTCTGAACCAATCCTCGATATCATCTGGATTGCAAAGGCTAAAGTTTCGCCAGCTAGTCAAATTCATGTAGATTTATTCTGGAAGGGTGAAACCCAAATCGCGGCATCTATACCGGGGACCCAATACTTTGATGAGTTGAATAAAGTATTTCATATTATCAGTAGCAGTAGCAGATACATTATGCTCTGCTATTTAGCAGAGAGTATTAATGCTCGACTCGGCGAATATGCAGTGCAAAATCTGCTGCCACTGGCAAGCATTTTGGATGCTGAGCCGAACAATATTAATGCTTTGCTAAATGAGTTGCGAATTAGGTCTTTACCGGGGGATTTGTCTCCCGTCACCGCTCCTAATTTAGAAATTACATCCTCTGCAGGAGAAAAGGGCGATCGAAAGGGCGATCGCTCAATTTATTGGGGCGCATTTTGAGCGATTATAATGAGCATTATTATCGGCTCTGTAAGGTACGCAATGCGTACCCTACCAGCCTCTATTCTTCAGTCCGCGCAAGCTGACTTCGTTTGTGTAGACGCGGTTGAAAGAGACTGTTGGCGAATTAAAAAAGGGTGAAACCAAACATCCCATAATCATGGAAAAAAAACTACAATGAGGCAGA
>NZ_JAUBRA010000057.1:0-44168 GCF_036701555.1 Microcoleus sp. Pol10D4 | reverse complement strand
CTGCCTATCTTTTTTTAGCACACATTGGCTCAATCCTCACCACCTCTCGGTTTCAGGCTGGTTGTCACCCCCCCAGGTTTTTTTGTTAAAAAACGCGGCTTCTTCATGTGGCGAGTGCGTCTGGGAAAGTACCGCTGATTAACCCAAAAACTAGCCACTAAAAATCCCCACTTTTGCAAGTTGCAAATCGGGCGGGGATTTCTTGAGAAGTTGACTTTGTAGTAAAAAATCGACGATCGCTTAAATTAAGCCGAACCGATCGCAAATTACAGCTACTCCCGCTGCAAAAACAGTAATTGCGATGGCTACCAGCGGGTTTTGCCCTCTGCTAACCGCAAAAGAGGTAACGACCCCAGCTCCCAAAGCCGCAGTAACAGCAGCAGTCGCCAAATCTCGATCGGGACGTTTGTCGTACATATTTTTTATTGTTGGTAGCTGAAGAGCTGAAAACTTACATCTTGTAATCCAAGCTACCACTCTTGCCTCTGCGGCGGTAACAACCGCCTGGGTTTTGCAACTAACCTTAAAATTTTGCTAATTTTCTTAACATACTCTGCTGAATAACATAAGTTAGGATTATGTATTTTCGAGTTTTCATGCTGAGTTTTAGCTCTTGAAACCTTTTGTCTGCTGGGCTTTTATGTCCAATTCAGGATTTTGCAGAGGCGATCGCACCTGCATTCTCAGTGCATCAAACTGCCATCTAAAATATCGTAAATAAATTTAACTTGACTTTTTATGATAAATGTGAATATCGCTATTGGCAACAATAGACAGGAAAAACTCAGGCGTTGGTGAACAATTTTTACACTGCGATTGCTTCGCTGCCCTCACAATGAGATGAGTATATAGCGGTTCTCAAGCGTTGTGAGGTATGGGGGCGAGCCCGATGCCCGATGCCCGATGCCCGATGCCCGCGAGAGCACCTCATGTTACTGAGAAAGGCTATATTTGTTGTCTAATTACTATCTAAGTTTTATTCGCCCTCAACTTTTTCAGTATTGCCACCTTTGACCCAACCTTCGCGATTGTCATCCTCAATCCGAATTCGCTGCCACTCTTTGTCGGGCGACTCTTCCAAAACTACGACTCTTTCCTTGTAACCAACACCGCCAATGCGGTTCGAGTCTCGGCTACCAGTATCGCGGAGAATTAAGCCGATCGGCTGAGTCACCATCGCGCGGTAAGCTCCCGGTTCCAGCGGTTTCGGAGACGGGGCATCGCTAGATGTAGAAACAGGGCTAGCCTGGGCTGTTGACTTCGGCGCACCGCCCGCAACCTGAGCTGGTGTTTTGTCGTTGGAAAAAACAGGTTTTTCGGGCACAGTAGTTAGCTTAGCGGCAAAGTAAAGTGCAGCAGCCACGCTAGCACCTGCCATCAGGACGATCGCGAGCAGAAAACCCACTAAAAATTTGAAAACGCTATATACAGTGTTCATAAAACCGCAAATGAAGGAAGAAGGAAGTTCGGCAACGGATTCTGTAACGGATGTAACGGATGTCAGGCAGAAGGCAGAAGGAAGAAGGCAGAGGGAAGGAGGCAGAAGGAAGAAGGCAGAGAGAGGGAAGGAGGAAGAAGGAAGAAGGCAGAGGGAAGAGGGTTGACTGCTGAATGTTGAATGTTGAGTAAAATCTGGTAACTGCCAACTGCCAACTGATAACTGATCTACTGACTTCAAAAGCTTAACCCTGAATCCGGCGGCTCAAACTGCCGTATCTAGAAGCAAGGCGAGCTTTCCCAGCAGCGGCCCAATCTTGGAGAAACTGGATTTGTTCTTGAGCCGTTCTGGCTAAGGGCACCATCTGACTAGCTGATTCTAAAATATCATCAGTCGTAAAGTCTCGATTTTGGCTGAACCCAATGTGCATTGCTTCAATCAAAGTTTGCTCGATTTCGGCCCCTGAAAAATCGGGAGTTTCGTAAGCCAAGCGCTCTACATCGTAATTTTTGATGCTGTGCGATCGCAACCGCAACAAATGTACCTCAAAAATCGCCCGCCGTTCCTCCTGGCTGGGCAAACCCACAAAAAATATTTCGTCAAACCTGCCTTTTCTCAGCATTTCTGGCGGCAAAGACTGGATGTTGTTGGCTGTTGCGACTACAAACACCGGCGAAGTTTTTTCTGCCAACCAAGTAATAAAAGTCCCGAACACCCGGCTAGTTGTCCCGGAATCCCCTTTACCGTCTAATCCCGCAAAAGCTTTGTCAATCTCGTCAATCCACAGCACACAGGGGGCCAAAGCTTCCGCTAGCTGAATCATTTGCCTGGTGCGGGATTCGGATTCTCCGACTAATCCGGCAAACAAGCGCCCGACATCCAACCGCAGCAAAGGCAAATGCCAGTGGTGGGCGATCGCCTTTGCTGTTAAGGATTTTCCGGTTCCTTGAATTCCGACTAACAACAAACCTCTGGGATGCGGCAAACCGTATTGGCGGGCTCGATCGGTAAAAGCACCGCCGCGCCGCAGCAGCCATTCTTTGAGATTGTCCAAACCGCCGATATCGGATATATTTTCGCGGGCTGGGTAAAAATCCAGAATTTGAGTTTGGCGAATTGTTTGGCGCTTTTCTTCTAAAATCAGTTCCGCGTCGTCGGGATGGAGTTCGCCTCTGGTGGCGATCGCCTTTGCCAAAACTCGGCGGATTCGTTCGATCGACAGCCCTTGACAGGAGCGCACCATTTCATCCAGCAAACGCCCTTCAATGGCTTGCCCGGTAGCCCCTAACAGTCTTTCCACCTCAAGTTTGATTTCCGCCGCCGCAGGCAGGGGAAACTCCAAAACAGTCATCACTTCGCTGAGGTCTTCCGGGATCGAAATTAGAGGAGATACGATGACAATATTTTTGGGTACAGATTTGAGGCTTCTCGCCAAATTCCGCAGCTTGCGGGAAATCGAGACATCTTCCAAAAACCGCTGAAAGTCCCGCAGAATAAAAATTGCCGGCGCGGTGGCGGGTAATTTTTCGAGAAATTCCAAAGCTTGCAGCGGGTTGCGCTTGCCAAAACCGGCATCGTTGGGATTGCCTTGGTAGCCATCAACAAAATCCCAGATGTAGACGGCGCGAGAACCTTGTTTTTTGGCACATTGGGCGATCGCCGCTTCTACGCGCTCTTCCTCCCGTGTGGGAATGTAAATTAGGGGGTAGCGCGATCGCAGGAGTAGTTCAAACTCGTCGCTAAAAATAGTCATTAGTCAGTTGTCAGTGGTTATTAGTCATTGGTTATTAGTCATTAGTCCTTAGTTATTGGTTATTAGATGTTAGCCGATGTGATTTTTTCTGCAGTCCTTATTCAACAGTTATTAGTTCTTAGCTACTGACTGCTGACTAATGACTACTGACTAATGACTAATGACTGTTGACTATTGACTAAGGCAATTGCCGTTTAAGTGCTTCCAGAGAGGCCCAGCGAGTGTCTGAGACTGTTTCGGTGATTTCTGTATTTGCATCATCAGTTAAAGAAATTCCCGGACATTCAGTATCGCATATCTGTTTATGCGGCAGTTCCAAACACATTTGCTCGTACACCCAATCGCCCGGAGAGAAATAGCCACCGGGGGACAAATTTTCCACCAAATCTTCTAAAGCAACTTCTATTTCTGCTGAACTTGAATCTGTTTGATTTGCTGTTTCTTCAAGCCAGATTAGTTCCGATGAGTTGAGTGCCAAACGATGATTGTATTGTTTCAAGCATCTGTGGCAGGTGAGAGTAACAATTGTTTCTGCTTTCGCCTTCACCTCAAGATAATTCCCTTGGTGAGTCACTTGCAGTCGTCCTCGCACCGGAGTAAGAGTTTCTAAATCGGGGATAAATTCTTCAAAATCAATGACCTCTTTCCGCTCTGTTTTTGTGAGTAGATGAGGGATATAAATTGTCTCCATAATCTTTTGCCTTCCTACTTCTTGAATTCAAAGGTCAAAAGGAATAGTTAATTTTTAACTTCTTCCTTCTTCCTTCTTCCTTCTTTAGCGTCAGCGCAGGCGCACTACCAAACGCCGATCGGGTTCTTGTCCTTGACTGTAAGTTTCTATATCCTCACATTCGCTCAAAAAGCTGTGGACTTGACGGCGTTCTGCCGAAGACAGCGATTTTATTTCAACTTCAACTCCCGTCGAGCGCGCTTGATCTGCTGCGTACTCTGCCATCGATCGCAATTCCTCTTGGCGGCGGATGCGATAGCCATTTAGTTCAACTGTATAAGGAATTGACTCCTCTACTTCCTGACCTATATTCTGAACCGTGTTACAGAGGTACTGAATGGCATCTATGACATTACCGTTTGGCCCGACTAAGATTGCAACTTGTTCTCGAGTCAGATTGCTTTCATCTATTGTCATCCAATAGCAATCTTCTCGTTGTTCGCATACCACTTTTGAAGGAATTGCGGACAGTTGTAGCAATTCTTCTAACCATGCCTGTCCGCGCTGCATTTGAGAGTCTTTCATTGTTGTTAAAATCAAGCCTTTTTCTTAGAACGCTTGGGCTCAAAGGGAAGTGCATCTAATCCTTGTTCTTTTTGGGTTTTCGCCTCTGCTTCGTCCACTATTTTTTGGAGGTTTTCGGGCAGCGGTTCTCGCGACAAAATAAACGATTGAACTGTTTGGAAGATGTTAGCAATCAGCATATACATCAACACGCCGGCGGGCAGCGGGAAGAACAAAAACATCCCTGAAAATATGACTGGCGTCAGTTTGTTAACTGTAGCCTGCTGGGGGTTGTCGTTTGGCCCTTGTGCTTGTCCTGAAAGGGTTTGGTTGATGTATAAACTGATGCCGAAGCCCAGGATCATTACCAAAATATCCCAGTGGATTGTACCGTCTGAGTCGATCGCGCCAACGCGGCCTAGAGCTTCAATAAACAGGAATCCTTTGTTACTAGCCAATCCGGGGATTGTGCCTTGAACTGTGGCTTCACCGGGGGCTAATGCCGTGATGTTTCCCTGTTCATCTACCTTGATCAGATCTTCGCCTTTGATGACTTTCCAGCCGGGTTCAAAGTCGATTTCGCTCTTATTTTCTGCCGCTAAAATTTTGAGAGGTTTGCCCTCTGGGGTTTGAAAATTAATCTTGGTTGTGTCGCCGACTGCGAGTTTGTCGCCGCCTGGAATTACCCCCACAACAGGAGCATGAAAAGTACCTGTGACGTAAATATTTTGTGGCGGTGTCGCAAAAGCTTGCGGTTGAACAGTTTCGATTTGTTCTTTCGGCAAAACTTGAACGTTGACGCTGTAATTTATGTCAGAAAACGGCGAACCCCGGAGCGTTGCAAACAGTGCAAACAGCACTGGCATTTGCAGCACCAACGGGAAGCATCCTGCTAGAGGATTACCAAATTCTTTGTATACTTTGCTCATTTCCTCCTGCTGTTTGGCAGGATTGTCTTTATAGAGTTTTTGAATTTGATCTACTCGCTCTTTCATCAATGGCTGCGCTACTTTCATGCGCCGCATATTGCGAAGAGAGCCTGCATTGAGAGGATAAAGAGCAAAGCGAATCACGAGCGTCAGTGCTACGATCGCTAAACCGTAGCTTGGCACGATCCCGTAGAAAAAATCTAGGATCGGGAGCATGAGGTTGTTGGAGAGAAACGAGATACCGAAATCCATTCGCTTTGAGTTAATTTAGGTGCTCTATGTTTGCTGTTGAGAACTATTTTTACCCGCTGAAGGCGAGCCGCCTCAATTTTTAGGGTTTTGTCTCTATCTTAGGACATTGCCCGTTGATCGACCGCCCGCTAGCGGTTTGTTGTAATGAGTTTGCCAATACTCGCACTCACTTTACCCTGATTTGAGGGCGAAGCGATTCGGTTATTTAGCTTTGGCCGCGTTTGCTTTTTGAGCGGCTATGGGCAGTTTTTCGTTAATGTAGTCATACATTGCTCGAAATTTCGGCATAGCTCTGAGTTCCAAGCGGCTGCCATTTTTCATGGTGAGCACCATGTCTCCGTAAGTCCCGAAACCGCGAGGTACTGTGACGATTTTGACTATATCTGAGTAGATAACGTCTGTCTGCTCGCCCCCCATCCAACCGCTAGTTACGGACACTCGGCGGCTCGTGATCCGATACCGCAGCCACAGAGCCCGGACAATTGCTCCTACTGCGAGGGGGATTCCCACCACAGTCAGCCCCAAGAGTAAATTGAGGATCAAGTCTCCGGGCGCGGGGCCGCCTTCATAATATACTTCCTCTCGAATTCCCATCTAGTACCTCGGCTTCTACCAACAACTGCTCTAATTCTTGCAGAATTTCTGCATAATTGCACTCTTGTGCGATCGGACGCACGACAATTACTAAATCCCACCCTAATTTTAATCGGGGCAATAGCTGTCGCAAAGCTGCCCGAATCTGACGCTTAATCCGGTTGCGGACTACAGCGCGTTTGCTAACCTTCAGACTGATAGAAATGCCTGTGCGAGTTGGCTGCAAGGATTTTTCGGCTGTCGGTTTGCTTAATTCGACGCTTTTGGGTTTACGCAGAGCTCTTAAGCTGAAATGAGCGGAGTTGCGGCGCATTCCCTTGCGGTATACGGCGCTGAAGTCTTTTCGGTGCTTAAGTCGGTTTGTCTCGGGCAACATGGCGTAGGGCGATCGTTGAGGCCTCTCAACCTTGATGCAGTGCTAGACTGCGAGGCGGTGGCGACCTTTGCTGCGGCGGGCTTTGATTACCAATCGACCGGTTGCGGTACGCATTCTGGCGCGAAAACCGGATGTTCTTTTTCTTTTGCGGCTGGTTCCGTGCAGGGTTTGCTGTGTCATTTTAATTTCTCCCGGCTTGCTACTTTACTTTTGATTAATATTCACAATCTTCTAGTATACCATAGTGCTGTTTTGTTGGCAATAATATTTTTCCGATTTGAATCGATCGCCACTAATCACAAAGCAACAACCCGTGTTCGAGCTGCTGGACGAAATTTCGGTTGTGTTTTCACTACCATATCCCTAACTTTCTAAGATGATATTGCAAGAGCGATCGCCCTTAACCGAAAAAAATAAAATCCCCGACTGCTAAAACTTCTCAAACTCCCAGAAGTCGGGGATTTCCTCTTCTATTCACAAAAAATCAAATCCCAGACTTCTAAATTCATCCGTGTTCTGCCCTTATTTCAGTTCAACATTTACCGTAGCAGACATCCCCGGTGCAATCCGCGATTCATAGCCTTTAATGCTTTCGGGATCAAACACAACTTTTACCGGAATCCGCTGCACAACTTTGGTGAAATTGCCCGTAGCATTATCGGGAGGCAATAAGGAGAATTGAGCGCCAGAAGCAGGGGAGAAACTATCTAGATGACCTTCAAATTTACGGCCACCAAAAGCATCTAATTTGATTTCTACTTTTTGGCCTGGTTTCATATTTGCCAGTTGCGTTTCTTTGAAGTTAGCAACTACCCACAAATCGTTACTGACGATCGCCATTAACGGAGTTCCCGGCTGCACCCGCTGGCCGACTTCAACCGATTTGCGGCCGATTTGTCCGGCGGCGGGAGCAGTAATATTCGTGTACGAAAGTTGCAGTTGAGCGTCTTTAACCGACGCTTCCGATTGCCCGATCGCAGCTTTAGCAGCATCATACTGCGCTCGACTGACTTTAGTTTGTTCGCCCGTCGCTTGCGCCTGTTGCAATCCCCCCTTTGATGCAGCAAGTTTGGCTTCTGCGGTGCTGATGCCTTCTTCGGCTAAGGCGACTTTAGCTTGAGCGCTGGCGACACCGACTTGGGCGCGCGCTACTTGCGCTTCGGCTTGTTTTACTCCTTCTTGAGCTTGGGCTACTGCTGCTTGGGCTGCGGTTACGCCTTCCTTGGCTTGAGCTAAGCGCGCTCTGGCTTGGGCAATTCCTTGTTGGGCTGCTGTGGTTTGGCCTTGGGCTACTTCGTAGGCGGCTCTGGCTGCGTCTAGCTGCTGGCGGGCGATCGCACCTTCTTCCTGCAAGCTTTCGTACCGTCTATAATCAGCTTGCGTCTTGACAAGATTAGCTTGCGCTTGTGCTAGCTGAGCTTGCGCGGCGGCAATGCCGGCTTCGGCTTCCCTCACTTTGGCTTGAGCTTGGGGAATTCCGGCTTCAGCTTGGGCGACTTTAGCTTGCGCTGCGGGTACGCCGGCTTCGGCTTCAGCGACTGCAGCAACGGCTGCGGGTACGCCTTGTTCGGCTTCTCTAATTGCTGCTTGGGCGGTGGAAATAGCAGCGTTGGCGCTGCCGATGTCTCCTTGGGCTTGGGCTGTTTTGCCTTGGCTGGTTTGAGAGGCTAGGGAAATATTTGCCTCGGCTGCTTCGGCTTGGCGGCGAGCGTTTTCTAAGGCTGCTTGGGCTTGTTGGACTTTAACTTGGTAGTCGCGGGGGTCGAGTTTGATTAGCAGTTGTCCGGGTTTTACTTGTTGGTTGTCTTGTACTAAGACTTCGGCGACAGTACCGTTGACGCGGCTGCTGACTTGGTGGATGTGTCCGGCAACTGTGGCGTTTTCTGTTTCTTGGTGGATGGAGGCGTATTGCCAGTAGCGGTAGCCGAAGCTGCCTGCTGCGATCGCCCCTATACCCAGCGCTGCTAATATCAACGCTTTCGGGGCTTTTTTCTTGGGTGTTGCAGCCGTCGGCAGGGGTGCTTTGAGTTCTGTTTCTGCGCCTGTTTTGGCCTCGGCGGGGGCGTTGATTTCTGTCTCTGGGATGGGGATTACTGGTAGGCTTTTAGCGATGCTGTCGTCGATCGGCTTTTCTAATACGGCGGCTGCTTTGCCGTTGCCGTTACCGTTGAATTCTGCTGGGTTGATTTCGTTTGGGGCTTTCATGATATTTGACTCCTGATACTTTAGTAAGATGTCGTTTGTTTAGGGTACGTAGTTTTTATTTAGTAAGACGGCTTTTTTTAAGAGTGCGTAGTATTTTGCGGTTATTTGTAATTTAGTGGAGGTAGATGCTGCTGCACTTCGCTCAAAAGATTGATTTGTTGATTTAGGAAAGATTCAGGATCGCTCGATCGATCAGTTGGGAAAAGAGTTTTTGATCGGCCTCTGAAAAGCCCTCGACACCTCGATCTCGGATTGCAGCTACCAGCGGGGGCAATACCTCTTGCAGTTCCCTGCCGGAGTCTGTCAGCCAAATGCGCCAAATGCGGCGATCGCGAGTGTCTCTCTCGCGGCGGACTATGCCTCTTTCTTCCATGCGATCGATCACGCCTGTCAGCGTCCCGCCTACCTGTTGCAGTTTGTCGCCAATGCTGGAAGTCGGCAAACCGTCTTCTTGCCACAAGCAGCACAGTACCAGCCAGTGAAAAGGTGTCAATCCAAAGGGTTCAAGTACCTCTTGCAGCCTGCGACTGCCTAGCTGTGCCAGAAGTTTGAGACGGTAGCCCAGGCTTTGGGGGGCGAGAATGTCGTGCCACTGAGCTAGATGTGTGCGATCGACAGTGGATGTAGTAACCATCGGCTTATTGCTTAGCGTTCGTACTATTAGTGTAAAGTGCTTTTTGGGAGATGTCAAGGGGGTGCAAGCAGGTTGTTTGGCGATCAACTGCTACGCTAAAACCGGGAATCCGCCCTCTGCCGGATATGTTAACAATTCTTATTGTTCTTAAACTAGAAAGAGTAAATCTAGTTTGCGATCTGAATTTATGTTGCTTCCAGCCGACAAACGCACCAAGTTAGACGACACCGACGACAATTTGTTCTATTCCGCTCCCCGCTTTGTGACGCACGTAGACGATGGATTCATTCAGCAACTAACCGATTTGTATCGGGAACGGCTGAAGCCGAATACTCGGATTTTTGATATGATGAGCAGTTGGGTTTCTCACCTCCCCGACGAGATGGAATTTGCCCATGTCGAAGGGCACGGCATGAATCAAGAAGAGTTGGCAAAGAATCGCAGACTGAATCATTATTTTGTGCAGAATTTGAACGCAAATCCTAAACTGCCGCTGCCGGATGCAGAGTTTGACGCGGTTGTCAACTGCGTTTCCGTACAGTATTTGCAACACCCGGATGCGATTTTTGCCGAGATTCACCGGATTTTGAAGCCCGGTGGCGTAGCAATTATGAGCTTTTCCAACCGAATGTTTTATCAAAAGGCGATCGCGGCTTGGCGGGAAGGTTCCGAGGGCGATCGAGTAGAATTAGTCAAGGGTTACTTTGATTCTGTCAAAGGAGCGAACATACCCGGATTTAGCAAGCCGGAAGTAATTGTTCGCAAGCCTAACTTGCCGAGTTTTATGCAAATGCTGCGAATAGGAAGCGGCGATCCGTTTTATGCGGTAGTTGCTTACCGCCAAAGTTAGGATTTTTTGTAGTAAGGACTTTAGGACTTTAGGTGGAGATTCAAAGCACTAAAGTCCTTACTACAAAACGATCGCAAGTTACGCTCTTTAGGTTAGGATATATTTAATATTTGCTCCTCAAATATGGAAAACCAGCTTTTGCAGCGCATCACACTCGATCCAAATATCTGTTACGGAAAAATATGTATTCGCGGTCTCCGATATCCAGTCTACTAATTCTTGAATTACTCAGTTATGGTATGAATGCTAAAGAAATTATAGATGACTATGAAGATTTACAACATGAGGATATTCTAGCTGCTTTGCTATGTGCAGCGCGGCTGACTCAAGAGAAAAGCATATACTGAGTAGGGTAGTTCATCAGTAATCATAAAGTAGGGTAACACCTTGATATGAAACCATACCAGCAAATAGCGATCGACGAATGCGACGAACCATTAGTCCCCATCCCACCAGAACATTTTGCCTTTGAAATCCCGCACCCTTATCAAAACTTGGGTGCTCCCTATCACAACAGCAAAGCAGATTCGCCTTACTATTTGCGGCAAGGAGTTGTAGATAGTTTAATCGCAGCTCAAACTGAGCTACAGCAAAATTATCAAAATTGGAAAATTCTGATATTTGACGCTTATCGGCCGGTGGAAGTCCAGCAATTTATGGTAGATTATACTTTTAATCAAATTGCCCTTGCTCAAGGCTGCGAATTTCCGGTTTCCGAAGACAAACGCCAAGTGATTATAGAACACGTCTATCAATTTTGGGCAGTGCCGAGCCTCGATCGCGCGACGCCTCCCCCTCACAGTACAGGTGCTGCTTTAGATGTAACTTTAGTGGATGAAAATAATCGGCCAATTGATATGGGTTCTCCGATTGATGAAATATCAGAACGTTCGTATCCAGATTATTTTGCTAACAGCAATCATCTACCAGAACAGCAATACCACCGTCACAGGCAAATCTTAAAAAATGCGATGATAGCTGCGGGTTTTCAGCAGCATCCTAACGAATGGTGGCATTTTTGTCTGGGCGATCAGATGTGGGCTTGGTTGACAAATCAAAACAATAGTGGTAGCCAATTGATTGCTCGATATGGCCGCTATTAAAAGGGTACGTAATTAAATCTGGACTGGTGCACTCGCGACCTTGAGAAACCGGGTTTGTTGACAAGAAACCTCAGCTTTTAGCTACTTCAAGCAGCAAGAAACCCCCTTTCTGACCCTCTGTGCGTCCTGGACTATAAAAGTTTGATCGGCATAAATAATTTGTATCATAAGACACGACAACTATTGCCAGCAGGGTAGCGGTGCTTTAAAATCAACAAGAGCGAACAAGTGCAGGCAACTCAAGCCAGCACCGCAAACCCTAAAGGATAACTCAGAGTTCACCCAATGAAAGCACTCATCCTCTCTGGCGGCAAAGGAACACGCTTGCGTCCCCTCACCTATACGGGTGCTAAGCAGTTGGTTCCTGTAGCAAATAAGCCAATACTGTGGTACGGAATTGAAGGAATTGTGGCGGCTGGGATTACAGATATTGGGATTATTATTAGTCCCGAAACCGGGGAAGAGGTGAAGACGAAAACAGGAGATGGATCTCGCTTCGGGGCAAAAATTACTTATATCTTGCAAGAAAAGCCGGCGGGGCTCGCTCATGCGGTAAAAGTTGCCCGACCATTTTTGGGCGATTCTCCGTTTATTATGTATTTAGGAGATAACTTAATTCAGAATCAGTTAGATCCGTTTTTAGAGATTTTTAACAAGCAGAAACTAGACGCTCTGATTTTGCTGCGTCCCGTTCCCAATCCCTCAGCTTTCGGGGTTGCAAAAGTTGATGAGAAAGGAAGAGTTTTGGAGTTAGTAGAAAAACCACAAGATCCGCCATCGAATTTAGCACTGGTGGGGATTTACTTTTTTGCTCCTACTATTCACGAGGCGATCGATCAAATTCAACCCTCTGCCCGCGGCGAACTGGAAATTACAGACGCTATTCAACAGCTCATGAATCAGGAAAAACAGGTAGAAGCCTGCAATTTAGAGGGCTGGTGGCTGGATACGGGTAAAAAAGACGATTTGCTGAGTGCAAACCAAATCATTTTAGATAGCCGTATCGTAGCTTCAACTGAATTGAAAGTAGACGCGAAAAGTCAAATTATCGGACGAGTGCAAATAGGCGAAGGAACGGAAATTATTAATTCTACAGTTCGCGGGCCTGTGGTAATTGGGGAAAATTGCCGCATTGAAAACTGCTTTATCGGGCCTTACAGCAGTATTGCCGATCGCGTGACGATGATTGATGCTGATATCGAACACAGTGTAATATTGCAAGGGGCGAAAATACTTGGCATTCACCAGCGAATTGTTGACAGCGTGATCGGGCAACGAGCTCAACTCACAAATGCGCCCGCTCGTCCAAAAGCTCTGCGGTTTCTGATTGGTGATGACAGTCAAATTGAGTTAGCTTAAATTGAGATATTGCCAATATCGGAAGCAATAATCCTGATTTAACATAGAGATAAATTTTCTTGTGGGGAGTAGGGTTGGGCATCCTGCCCGCCCTTGAACAGGCAAGATGCCTGTTCCACAATTAATTACAATTATTCACACAGCAAAGTGGCCTGTCCACAATTAGTTACAATGATGGAAACAGCAAAGATGCCTGTTCCATAATAAGTCATTATAAGTTATCTAAAGGAGAGGAAAGTTTGCAGTCAGAAGAAATACCAACTCAACAGATAATAGATAAATTGCGACAAACTTTGGAGCCGCGGATTGGTATTGCTGAGCCGTCGCTGTTGGGAACAGAAAATAGTGCGATTCCCTTCGGGATAGCTTCGCTTCACGCCAGAGATGAAGATGACGAAGATATCGCCCTTTTAAAGGCGGGTTTCGACATTTATAACATCCCCATTACCTCTTATCAAAGGCGGCTTGGTTCCGCAGTAATTGCAGTTAGGAAAATAGTCAGAAAATTGCTCAGACCCGTACTGGAACGACAAGTAATTTACAATTTTGCGAATACCCGCGTCGTTCAAACATTGAGCATTCAATTGCAAAAATTGCAAGAAAATCAACAAACTCTAGAGAAAAAAATTAAATCGGAGTTCAGCAGCGCATCTCCCGAAGTTACAGCACAGCTTGAGACTCAACAAAAGGCGATCGCAGCTTTTCAGTCTGAAATAGAGCAGATTAAAGCAGTGCAGGAGCAACATACTGCTATTTTAGAGAAGATTACCGCTCAATTGCTCGATCGACAAAAATAAAGCATCAAAGATGACCACACTGCCCATATGCTCCTTAATTATAGTCAACTATAACGGTCTGCGCCACACCAAAGATTGCTTAAAATCTCTACAAAAACTTGCGTATCCCGAATCGCAACTAGATTTAATTGTAATTGATAATTGTTCTCAAGACGACTCCGTTAATTCCCTGCGCGAACTATTTCCCAAAGCTCGGGTTTTTGTCAATACTGCCAACAACTTTGCGAAAGCCCTCAACCTCGGCATCAGCGAAGCAAAAGGGCAATATATCGGATTTCTAAATAACGATGCTACCCTTGACAGTCGCTGGTTAGAGATTCTTGTAAAACGGCTAGAAACTAATAAAGAATTAGGTGCGGCTAGCGGCAAATTGTTGTTTAAAGACGGGCGAATTAACAGCGCGGGTATTCAGCAATTACCTAATTTTTATTGGCAAGATGTCGGTTTTGGCGAAAAAGATGCGGGACAGTACGATACAGAACGGGAAGTCGAAGGGCTTTGTTGGGCGGCGGTGCTTTTCCGCAGGAAATGTCTCGAAGATGTGGGGCCAATAGATGAAGATTTTGTGATGTATTTTGAGGATGTAGAGTTTGCCCAACGCTGCCACAAACGCGGTTGGAAAATGCTTTATACTCCCGCCGCTATCGCCCATCACGAATATAGAGGTTCGAGTAAAGGCAGCAAACTTACCGAGTATTTCTGCAACCGCAATCGGTTTTTGTATTTGGCAAAACATGAACCTTTGCAATTAGTCAAAGGAATTCATACTTCTGATTTTTTTACTAACAAGCAGTACGATTTGCTGTTCGATAGTTTATTTGTAGCGATTAAAAAGCTGCTTGATTATCAGAAACCAGAAATCATTGAAACTGTATTGCCGCAGTTGTCGGAAAAGTTGGCGGTGATTTACAGTCGCCTGAAGATCGATCGCATTTTGTCTCGATTGCAGGTGGTTCGGGGCGATCGCAAAATGTCGATCGCCATTTACGATCATGGGCTGCATTTTATTGGTGGCGGTCAAAAATACGTCGCTACCCTCGCCTCGCTGTTACAAAATGAATTTGACATTACTTTTATTGCTAACAAACCAGTTGCTGTTTCCGATTTAGAATCGTGGTACGGACTCAACCTTTCAGGATGCAAAATTAAAATTATTCCCTTGGCGTTTTATGAGAAACGCGGAATGCAGTGCATCGATTCCAGCATCATCGTGGAGGATATGGAAAATCCCTTTGATGAAATTGCCAGAGAAAGCAAAAACTACGATATTTTCATCAACGCGAACCAACTGGAAAAAGTTAAACCACTGTCGCCAATCTCAGTATTTTTCTGTCACTTTCCCAATACCTTCCGCAACCGTCACTTTGCTGTCGATGATTACACTTTCATTATTGCCAACAGTCTATTTACCGTCAAGTGGTTGGAGAAACGCTGGAACCTACAGCCAACTTTTCTGCTTTATCCGCCCGTGGAAATGGCAACAGTTAAAGTGCCGAAAGAAAACATAATTTTGGCGGTGGGACAGTTTGAAGCTGGGGGAACAAAAAAGCAAATTGAACTAATTAAAGCTTTCCGCAGTTTGCTAGCGGATTACCCCGAAGATTTTCAAGGATGGCGACTAATTTTAGTTGGCAGCAGCATTCCGAAAAATCCTTATTTAAAGACTGTTCAGAATTTATTGAAGCAAGATTCAAGGGCGATCGAGCTAAAAGTCAATGTTGACTTCGATGAGGTAAAATCGCTTTATGCTAGAGCAAGCATATTTTGGCACGGCTGCGGTTTGGGTGAAGTCAATCCTCAAAGATTTGAGCATTTCGGGATGGCGACTGTGGAAGCAATGCACAACAGTTGTGCTCCGATTGTTTTCAACGGCGGCGGCCAACCGGAAATTGTCGAACATGGGCGATCGGGCTTTGTGTTCAATACCGTTGAGGAACTTTGTCAGCATTCACATCAACTAATTGTTAATCCTGATTTGCTAGCAGAACTTCAAGCTGGTGCACAGCAACGCAGTCAGAACTTTAGACTTGCACATTTTGAAAAAAAAGTCAATAGTTTTTTTGATATTATTCATCAAGAGTATGCTACAATTCGGCTGCCAAATCCTGCCGATATAGCTCAAATGCTCGATCGAACTTAAAGGCTAATTCAAGCGTGTCTAACCCACTTTTAATCAATTTATCCTTCTTAAGTCCTGAACCAACGGGAATCGGAACTTATGCAGCTAATCTTTTCCCGCAACTGCAAAAGCTAAAACCAACATTACTTACTTCCCAGCAAATTGACAATTATACTTGCTATCAAATTCCAGAAACCCTGACTCCGGATCGAGGGCCGAAAGGACAAATTAACAGGCTGCTGTGGACTCAATTCAACTTACCTAAAATTTACAAAAAATTGCAGTCAAGCCTGATATTTTCCCCAATTCCCGAAGCACCTTTGTATTCCGGCTGTCGCTACATTGTCACAGTTCACGATTTAATTCCTTTGCGGTTTCCCCAACGGTTTTCTAGATTAACAGCTTATTTCCGCTACTACATACCGCAGGTTTTGCGGCAAGCAGAACACATTATTTGCGATTCTCAAGCAACGGCGGCAGATGTTGCTAATTTTTTCCACATTCCGCCTGAGAAAATGACCACAATTCCCCTAGCTTGCGATAATATTAATTTTAGATATCTCGACTTGCCAACCAAAAATTATTTTCTTTATACGGGTAGACACGATCCTTACAAAAACTTAGAAAGATTAATTGCTGCATTTGCGAGTTTGCCCGATCGCACAAATTACGAATTGTGGCTAGCAGGGCCTCCCAATGCCTACACGCCGCAGTTGACAGCACAAGTTGAAGAATTAGGTTTACAATCTTTGGTAAAGTTTCTCGGTTACGTTCCTTATTCTCAATTGCCCGTATTGATGAATCAGGCGATCGCCCTAGTTTTCCCTACACTTTGGGAAGGATTCGGCTTACCAATTTTAGAAGCAATGGCTTGCGGCACACCCGTCATCACATCCAACCTGTCATCGATGCCAGAAGTAGCCGGAGATGCCGCATTATTAGTCAATCCTTACAGCGTCGGAGAAATAGCCGAAGCCATGCAAACAGTAGCCACAGATTCAAAAGTGCGATCGAACTTAAAAACTGCTAGTTTAGCCAGATCATCTCAATTTAGCTGGCACAAAACCGGAACAGCAACCGCCAACATCTTACAACAATATCTTTAAATCTTCCCTCTCTTCCTTTCTCCTCTCTGCGTCCTCTGCGCCCTCTGCGGTTAAAAAAATCCCACCAAAAACCGCAATCTACATATTATCCCATGCCCAATCCCCAATCTAACTTACTAATCAACCTTTCCTTCCTAATTTCCAAACCAACCGGCTTAGCCATCTATGCCAAAAACCTATTTCCCCATCTAAAATCCCTCAATCCAACATTACTAACAGCCGAAAAATTCCCCAATAGTAATTGCTACCAAATCCCCCCAAACCTCACACCAGAACAAGGAACCAAAGGACACATCAACCGATTGCTGTGGACACAAACCCAACTCCCCAAAATTTACAAACAGCTAAAATCAAACCTGTTATTTTCCCCAATTCCCGAAGCTCCTTTATTTGCAGGTTGCCGCTATATAATTACAGTACATGACTTGATAGCGCTGCGATTTCCCCGCCGCTTCGATCCTCTGACGCCTTACCACCGCTATTACATTCCCCAAGTGCTGCGGCAGGCTCAACACGTCATCTGCGACTCGGAATCAACTGCCAAAGATATCGCTAATTTTTGCAAGATTCCTACTAATTTAATTACGCCAATTTTCCCCGGATATGATACCAGTTTTTTCCGTTTTTTAGACTTACCAACAAGCAATTATTTTCTTTATATCGGCCGCCACAATCCTTATAAAAACGTGCAGCGAGTTGTAGCAGCCTTTGCTGCTTTGCATCATAATTCCGAATACGAATTGTGGATAGCAGGTTCGGAAGACAAACGCTATACGCCGCTGCTGAAGGCGCAGGTTCAAGAATTGGGATTGGTCGATCGAGTAAAATTCTTAGATTACATTCCCGCGGCCGACTTGCTCAAAGTCATCAACCAAGCGATCGCCCTGGTTTTCCCCAGTCTTTGGGAAGGATTCGGCCTCCCCGTGCTCGAAGCAATGGCCTGCGGCACTCCTGTCATCACCTCTAACCTGTCTTCAATGCCCGAAGTGGCGGGGGACGGCGCCTTATTAGTCAACCCCTACAGCGTCGAGGAAATTGCTTCGGCTATGCAAGAGCTTGCAGTCGATGCCAAAGTTCGATCGCACTTGCGGGAGCTCGGTTTAGCCAGAGCAAAACAATTTAGCTGGGAAAAAACAGGCTTGGAAACTGCTGCTATTCTCGATCGATATCTTTAACGAAGGAAGTTCGGCAACGGATTTGGTAACGGATGTAAGGGATGTAACGGATGTTGAGAAGAAGGAAGAGGGAAGTTCGGCAACGGATTCGGTAACGGATGTAACGGATGTAAGGGATTTCGAGAAGAAGGAAGAGGGAAGTTCGGCAACGGATTTGGTAACGGATGTAAGGGATGTAACGGATGTTGAGAAGAAGGAAGAGGGAAGAGGGAAGAGGGAAGAAGGAAGTAGGCCGATTTAATGACCAATGCCCCATGCCCCATCCCCCATGCCCAATTCCCAATTCCCAATTCCCAATTCCCCCTCCCCCTGACAGCCTGAGTTAGGGACTGTAGCCTCTTTTACTTATTGATACCCAACTGATCGCCGCGCTTGTACTGCTGATAAGCAGCAAAAAACAGCCCCGCCAGAGTAACAAAGATTAGACCCAGAACAATACCTGAAAGCAGCGGTTCTACCATGAGAGCTCCTTAACGTTAAGATTTAACAACCTATTTTTAATATTACCAGCACTTACACAGATGAATTTCCCGAAAAACGCCCTTCCGGGAGTATTAGATCTTGCTCTCCCCGCTGCGAACGATTAAGCTATGTTATGAGAAATAAATTTTCTTGTAGATACTATTTTTAATTGAACTCCTTTGAATAACCAACTTGCCAGGAATGAAATTAAAAACCCGATCGAGCGACTTGCCATATTTGTGCTAGCGGTGTTGCTTGTCATCATCTTGGCTACGCTCACAATACGTCAATTTCAAGTCGCCGATCCTTACGTCAAAAGTGTCCTATCCCTCACGGGCAACCCGCTTCAGGGTTCCGCCATATTTCAAATGAACTGTGCGGGTTGTCACATCTCCGTTTCAGACAGTCAAGTCGGGCCCAACTTGCACGGAGTGTCCGATCGCAAATCCGAATTGGATCTGATCCGGCAAGTCACCAGCGGGCAAACCCCACCAATGCCGCAGTTTCAACCGAGTCCGCAAGAAATGGCCGACTTGCTGAAGTATCTCGAACAAATTTGACCAAAGAAGGGGAACGGAATTCGTTCCCCTTCTTTGGCAGAGCCTCGAAACCCATGCTTAGAGGTTCTGCTTCCCGCTAGTCCCTCTCTGCAGGGACGGCAGGCAAGTGTATGCTCGGCTGTAACTGCCGAGTTTTATCTGCAGACTAAACCAGCAAGTTAAAACTCTGAGCCGATAACTGGCTCGGCTGTACGCCCGTCAGTATAGCCAAAATCTGGTCGCTGTTAGCGATTCCGATCGCCGTCGAGCCATTAGTTTCGGTTAATGACAGTTGATTGAAGTCCAAGCCTCCCACCAACTCGATCGAATCAACTCCTGCGGTGAAGTTGAAAATCGTGTCAATTCCTCCGCCCGCTGACAAGACAAAGCCATTGCTGCCACTGCCACCGACGAGGGTATCGCTGCCAATGCCACCAAAGAGCAAGTCATCGCCAGTGTCAGCAAAGAGCAAATCATCGCCGCTGCCGCCAATTAAGGTATTGTTACCCTCGCCGCCGCAGAGAGTGTCATTGCCTTGATCGCCAAATAGCACGTCGTCGCCAGCGCCTCCCAACATTACGTCATCGGCTTTGCCCCCGTACAATAAGTCATTGCCTTCATCGCCAGAAAGAGAGTCGTTGCCACGATTGCCAAAAATCGTATCGTTACCGCGATCGCCAAAAATCAGGTCAAAGCCTTTGCCACCGAAGAGAGTATCGCTATCGATGCCTCCGTAGACAGTATCGTTGGCCATATTGCCATTGATATAGTCACCGCCTCCTCGACCAAAGATCAAATCGTTGCCGCTCAACCCGAAGATAGAGTCATTGCCGGCACTACCCACGATCGTATCGTTGCCATTAGGGCCGTTGAGCACATTACCCGCTGAAGGAGTGCCGGGCTCATTGGGAGTAGCGATCCTGGGGAAGTCATCAGGGCAAACCAAATCTGTCGGCGTTGGTGCAGGTGTCGGCGTCGGTACAGGTGCAGGCGTCGGCGTCGGTACAGGTGCAGGCGTCGGCGTCGGTACAGGTGCAGGCGTCGGCGTCGGTGCAGGTGCAGGCGTCGGCGTCGGTGCAGGCGTCGGTGCAGGTGCAGGTGCAGGCGTCGGCGTCGGTACAGGTGGCAGTGGCGGCGGCGTCGGAGTCGGCGGCGGCGTCGGAGTCGGCGTCGGCGCTGGGAAGTTGCCGAAGTTGATCCCGCTGACAATAGCGCCCGAAGTTAGGGTGATGTCGGCGGGTTGGGGTGTGCTTTGGGTAAACCCAGTTTGATTGACTTCCCTGACGCGGTAGGTTCCCGGCGTTAGGTTCGCGAACAGGTAGTTGCCACTGTTGTCTGTGGTAGTGGTAACAGGAGCAGGAGCAGTTCCAGCTACAACATTGGTTAACTGAATTTGGAAATTGGGTAAACCGGGTTCTCCAGCATCCTGAGTGCCATTGTTGTTGGTGTCTTGGAACTTCAGACCTCGGATCGCCCCGGGTTGCGGCAGGAAGTTGCCGAAGTCAATGCCTGTGATGTTATCGGAGGGATTAACCGTAACGGGGGCGGGGTTGGGGGTCGTCTGCGTCCAGCCGTTTTGCTGGACTTCCCTTACCTGGTAAGTACCTGCGGGTATATCTCGGAGAGTGTAGTTGCCCGCTGCATCAGTGATGGTAGTCGGTTCGCCTTGCTGAAAGATGCCATCGGGAGTGATACTGTCGAGGAATATTTGCCAGTTACCTAGTCCCAATTCTCCGGCATCCTTAACGCCGTTGTTGTTGAGGTCATTGAATTTTTGACCGCTAATAGTGCTCGACTGGAAGTTGCCGAAGTTGATATTAGCGATGTCTTGACCGCTGGTGACAGTGATGTCATCCGGGTCGGGGGTAGTTTGCGTCCAAGTAGGCTGCAAGACTTCCCGCACCTTGTAGGTTCCTGCTGATAAATCGAGGAATTGGTAGTTACCGGCGGCATCGGTGAGGGTGTTCGGTTCCCCGGTGTCGAGAGTGCCGTTATCATTGGTATCGAGGAAGAATTGCCAGTTGGCCAGCCCTAGTTCCCCGGTATCTTGTACCCGGTTGCTGTTGAGGTCATTGAACTTAAGACCACTAATCGAGTTGGGTCTGAAGTTGCCGAAGTTGTTGTTTTGGGAGTCTGTGCCGCTGGTGACGGCGATCGTAAACGCGCCGGAAAGAGTAGGCGTAGCTTCGTTGACGGGGGGCACAATTTGCGTCCAGCCTGTTTGTGGCACTTCCCGCACTGTATAAGTGCCGGCTGGCAGGTTTGTGAACTGGTAGTTACCGGCGACATCGGTGACGGCGGCGTTAGTGCCTGTTTCGGCTGCTACTGCGTCTTGCACACCGTTATTGTTGGCATCCAAGTAAATTGTCCAGCCTCCTAGCGGTGGTTCTTCTGGCCCATCTTGGACGCCATTTTTGTTGAGATCGTTAAATTTAATCCCGCTGATTTTGCCCAACTGGAGGTTGCCAAAGTCTTGAGCCGTAATGTTTGTGCCACTGACTGGGTTAATTGGATAAAAAGTCGGCCCGGCGGTTTGTGAGAATCCCGTCGGTACGTCTTCTCTCACAAAGTGCCGACCGGAGCCGACGTTGGCAAAGCTATACGTCCCAGCAGCCGCTGGCGCTGTCCCGGTAACTTGAGAGGCGATTTCCGCGTCACCCGTATCTAAAGTGCTGTTATCGTTAGTATCTTTGAACAAGCGAACGGTAGTGCCGTTGAGGGGGGTGTCGTCAGCAGAGAAGCCGTTGCCTGTGAGGTCGGTGAATTTGGTGCCGCTGACGGTGATGTTTTGGAAAACGCCAAAGTTTTGACCGGTGACGGGAGTACCGCTTTGGGCACTAACGAGAATTGCTGCAGCGGGGAAAGAGATGCTGGAGTTGGCTGGGGCAGTGGCTTGTATCAGGTAATTGCCGGGGCCTATCTCCGAGAATGTGTAATCTCCGGCTCCCGCAGTGGTTTGTGCAGTGCCCACAACAGTATCTGTGCCGACTTCTAGCGTGCCGTTGGCGTTGGTATCTTTGTATAAGTTAACGGTGATGCCGTTTAATACGGTGTCATCGGGCGTGAAGCCGTTGCCCGCGAGATCGGTGTAGGTTTTGCCTGCGATCGATGTCAGTTGGAAGTTGCCGAAATTGGCACCGGTGACATTCACAATACCCGTATTTGCCGGAGTCGGGCCGAGAGTCTGCACCCAAGCAGTCGCAGGGGTTCCAGCGGGTGGCGCTTCTGTAATCGGAGTATCTGTTTTTACGTCGCGGAGGATGTAAGTGCCGTCGGCTGCGGTAGTAGCGCTCTTCGTACCTACAGAAATCACCCAGCCCGGAAGACCTGGTTCAGTCGCCGCGGCACCTTGCAGGCTATCCCCGTTAAGGTCGTTGAATTTAACGCCTGTGACGATCGGGCCGTATTCATAAGCACCGATATCAACAGCAGTGCCGATCGTCCGGGGAAAGCCAGCACCCCGCTGGTCCGTCGCGCCAGCAGCAGCCGCAGCCGTGGCATCCCCAGTATCGATCGCCGGATTAGGAGTCCCAGTGCTGTCAGCCAAAGCATAAGTCACGGGAACGCCTGTAGCCTGGTTCAATGCTGCGGTAGGGGCGATGACATTTGCTAGAGGAACGGTCAGTTGCTGGGTGGCTGCGAAGCCAGTGCTGCCAGCAAGATTCCCGATCAAATTGTTGATACTGGTGGCGGCGAATGTCCCAAACACGTCAGGATTCGCGCCGCCCAAATTCCCGGCGACGATCGAATTTCTGAGATCCACAATACCGCCGTTAGTAGCAATGCCCCCACCGACAGCAAGAGCAGGAGCAGTCGCAGTCGCAGTATTAGCAGTGATGGTGTTGTTAGTCAGAGTTGCAGTAGCGCCGCTGTTGACAAAAATCGCCGCACCCGCGCCCTGGCCCGGTGTAGCGCCCACACCGCCAGCCGCGCCTCCGGTTGCTGTGTTGCTGAACAAAGTGCTGTTGTTCAGGGTCAAACTGCCAGTATTAACAAAAATTGCGCCTCCCAAACCAGCACCGCCACCCCCACCGGCTGGGCTGCCAGTGCCGCCGGGAGTAAAAGCTCCGACTGTCGTGCTGGCTCCGCCTACTGTACCGAAGCCGCCGCCGCCTCCGAAGCCCCCGACACCGCCGTTGCCGCCAACACCCCCGCCGCCGCCTCCGCCGCCGCCTCCGAAGCCGCCAGCGCCGCCCATGCCCCCAGGGCCGGCTGCACCTACTGTGCCACTGCCGGCGACGCCACCAGCGCCGCCGGCGCCTCCTCCTCCGCCTCCTCCTCCGAGGCCGCCAGCGCCACCAGCACCGCCAGGGCCGCCAACTCCGCCATTAGTACCGCCCGGTGTACCGCTGCCACCAACCCCTCCCGCGCCACCAATTCCGCCGTTAAGACCAGTTCCTGGCAATCCGCCACTGCCAGCGCCACCATTGCCGCCCGGGCCGCCGGGTCCACCTGCAGCGCCGTTATTTACCAAGCCGGGAAGACCAGTTTGACCGGGGCCGCCTGCGGAAACGAAGGGAAACAGACCTGCAAAATCGGTGTTGCCGCCTGGGCCTGCGACTGCGGGTGCGACGGGGGGGGGGCTGCCCGCGCCGCCGGTAGCGCTGTTGCCATTGAAGGTAACGCTGTTAACTGTGACAGTGCCGCTGTTGATAAATAGTGCGCCGCCCATGCCGGCCGCACCGCCGCCGCCGCCCGTACCGGCACCGCCTTGCGCTCGACCACCGGTCAGTGTCAGGTTGGAAAAGCTGACTGGGGCAGTCGCGCTGTCTACAAAAAAGCCCCGGTTATTGCCGAGATCTAGGGTGAAACCGCCGCCGGTAAAGGTGATGGGGGTGGAAATCCTGGGCAGAACCTGTCCCACCCCGAAGGCGATGTTGCCTGTGATGGCGATCGTGTCTGCATTGGGCAAAGCGTTAGCCAGAGTTATCGCATCCCGCAGTTCCCCAAATGTGGCGACTAAAACTGCACTATAAGCTTCCCTCGCCTCCGCCGAAAATGCCAAAGGTGTTTCAATGTTTCCCGTAGTTACTTCGAGTTCCCAGTCTCCACCCAACGCAGCATTCCCAGTCAAGTTGTCGGAAGCGGCAATATTTGCTCCCGTGAGCTGGCTCAGCCTTTGGACGAAGGCGACACCTGCTTCTGTGGCGGCGACGTTGCAACCGTAAAGCAGAATTTCGGGTTTAGCTGTAATTGGAGAGTTAGAGTTTGCCTCAGTTGCTGGCAAAGCAAACCATGTTTCTAAATAATTGCGGTAGCTTTCAATGTTGCACAGATTTAGTTCTGTTGCTCCCAGTTGCAAGCTGGCTGCTGCACCGTGAGACAAAATGTGGACGGCTGCAATGTTTTGCCGCTGTTTAAGTGTTTCGGCGATTTGCTCGATGCCGTCGCGATCGGCATTCAGAATAACAATTTCTGTATCGGGATTGACCGTTTCTGTTAAACTTTCGCAATCTTTAACTTTTGAATCTGCAAAAACTATCTGGTGTTTCGGTTCTTTATACAGTTCCACGTTCAAATTCTCCTGGTACACGCACACATCAAATTCATATCACAAACCAACCGCAGCAGCCATCGATCTTTTTCCAGCGCGGATGAGAGTCGTTGGCCAAGCCCTCTAAGAGGATCGCCCCTGAGTTTTACCTCACCTAACTTTCACCTAAATTGAATATTGACAAAAACGTTGTTTTATGCTGCCATGCCCTAACTGAGTTAGTTTGATTGTTTAGAAGTTTTAAAGGGGATATTGTTCCGGCTGTTACATTAATGTTGGAGAAGAATTGCGCGCTGTTTATTGATATGCCAGAGATGGACAAAGTACCAGATTTTATAAAAACTGTCAATCAAATAATTAACTGATGGCGATCGATATTTGTTAATCAAGAGTCATCAATCACGGTTATTAGCTGTAAGCTGGTGTTATTTGGTAGTGGTTGGCTGCTGAATGATATGTATGTGCGATCCTCTTCGAGGGCTTCGCTAACGAACAACCGCAATCAAATCGGTTTGTAGCAAGAAATGCAAGTCCTCTGAGTTTTATGAAGGCTTGCATTCCTCACTAGAACCTTGATAACAGTTATTTTACAGGAATAGATAGGCTGACTCATGACTAACATTCCTAAAGACTGTTAGACTCAATTAACCGGCTCGAAGAAATAAAATTAGGGGTGCATTCCCGAATATTAACTCCTCTTCCAGTTGTGTGCGTCCAAGGCTCACTAATTACCAAGTTTCTTCATCCGGGTTATTGGAATTGCTCCAGATTTCCACATCTAAATCATTGAGATACATCAGAGCCGTTTCAATCTGTTTACTTGTACCGTTAAGTTCCAAGTCAAACCAACCATCATCTAAAGTTTTGACACCCAATAAAGCGGCATTAAAATTTACCGTCAAACCGTATTCAGAAATCAGGTTAGAGATTACAGGTTCCTGATGGTACTCTTTAGGAACACGAATGCGAATGCGGGTTTGAGTTGGTCTGCTGTCACCACTATCAGAGTGGGGAATATCTGATTCTTGGGTTCTGTGAAAATCGCCGATCGCCTCAAATTCAGATTCGCTAGTGTTGTGAGCTAACATTTGAGCCTCCTGATGTTTGTTTCAGTTTACATTTTGCACCAATATCTTGTAGGGTGCGGATCTGCGATATTTTCGATATTCCAACCAGATTGTCGATAGCGTCGCAGGTTAATAATGACTGGTTTGAGGGATGAGGTTGACAGCGCACCCTAAAGCCCTAATGACTAATGACTAATGACTAATGACTATTCTTCAACTTCTTTGATCCTAGTTTTTCGTTCTAAAATCTCCTTAAGCACCAGGGTAACAACTGCTAAAAGACCGAGAACTACCGCCGCTGAAAATGCGGCTTGCGTCGCGTACTGCTTGTAAGCATCCTCTACAAACAAAGGCAAAGTTTGCGTTTTTTTAGCAATATTTCCCGACACCACAGAGACGGCTCCAAATTCTCCCATTGCTCTAGCATTGGTCAAAATTACTCCGTAAAGCAATCCCCAGCGAATACTCGGAAGCGTGACATTCCAGAAAATTTGCCAGTCATTTGCTCCCAAAGTTTTCGCCGCCTCTTCTTGATCTGTTCCCACTTCTTCCAAAACAGGAATCACTTCGCGCGCCACAAAAGGCAAGGTAACAAAAGCAGTAGCCAGCACCATTCCAGGGAAGGCAAAAATAACCCTGATATTGGCCGCCTCCAGCCATGGCCCGAACCATCCCACTCGACCGTAAAGCAGTACAATCATTAAACCTGCAACTACGGGAGATATGGCAAAAGGCACGTCTAAAAGGCTGATTAATAGCGTGCGGCCACGAAATTTATTGCGACCAATTACCCAGGCTGCACACAAACCGAATACTGTATTTATAGGCACAACTATCAGAGAAATTACCAGGGTAAGTTGCGCTGCGTGCAGAAAATCCGGCGAGGTTAAGTTAGACAAAAATGGCTCAAACCCCTTTCTGAAAGCTTGATAAAAAACGTTGAGAGTGGGGATAAATAAGACCAGAGCGAGATAGCCGATCGCAATTCCGATCAAAGTTGGTTTTACCCAAGCTTTTTCCTGACTGCGGCTAGAACCACTGGGCGGAAATTTGTAACCAGCGGGTGAATTGATATTAGCCGTCATAGCGTCTTCTCCATGCTTGTAAGAGATTAATGGCGAACAGCATTGCCAGGGAAATAGCTAACATGAAAGTGCCGATAACTGTTGCTCCTGCATAGTCGTACTGTTCCAACCGTTGGAAAATTAATACTGGTGCGATTAAATCTTTGAACGGTATGTTAGAAGCTACGATTACAGTAGAGCCGTACTCGCCAACCGCTCGCGAAAATCCGAGTGCTACTCCGGTTAAAATAGACGGAAATAGCGGCGGCAAAACTACTCGCCAGAAGGTTTCAAATTGAGAAGCACCTAAGCACCAAGCTGCTTCTTCGATATCTTTTTCCATTTCGTTTAAAACTGGCTGTACGGTTCTAACGATAAATGGCAAAGAAATAAATATCATCGCTATACCTACGCCCAATCGAGTAAACGATATCTTGATTCCCAAAGGTGCAAAAAGCGAACCAATCCAGCCGTTATCGCTGTAAACGGTGGCGAGGGTTAAACCGGCGACGGAGGTGGGCAGTGCAAAAGGCAAATCGACGATTGCATCGACAATCCGTTTTAAGGGAAAGTCGTAGCGGACTAATACCCAGGCAATTAATGTGCCGAATACTCCGTTAATTAATGCCGCAATTAATGCCGTAAAGAAGGTGACATCGTAGGCGGAAAGGGCGATCGGACTGGTGGCAATTGCCCAAAATTCGGCGGGGTTTGCTGTGCTGGCTTTCAGCAGCATTGCTGCAACTGGGAGCAATAGCATTAAGCTGAGGTAGCCTAGGGTGATTCCCCAAGGTAATGTGATTTTGCCGATCGCCTTTTTGATATGCTGAATTGGAGATTGAGGGTTACTGATTGCAGATGATCCAGCCATAAGTCAATAGTTTTGAGTTGGAAAAAATAATTGCTGTAGGGTCGGGTTTTACCAAAAATAATTGCCTAAAGCCAATCATCTCGTAAACCCGCCCCGGCTACTACGATCTAATTGAACCTTGGATTTTGTCAAAAACAGCTCCGTCATCGAAGAATTTCTGCTGAATATCTCCCCAACCTCCTAAGTCTTGAGCTGTAAAGAGGGTTTTGATGGGGGGATATTTTTGGGCAAATTCCGGTTCCGCCGCTACTGTCGCATCTACTGGGCGGAATCCTGCTTTAGCAAATTCTCGCTGAGCTTCCGGGGTGTACAGAAATTTGACAAATGCTTCGGCGACTTCGCGAGTGCCGTGTTTATCAACGTTTTTATCGACGATGGCAATGGGATTATCGATCGAAACATTGACTTCTGGAATAGTATAAGTTGGTTTTTCGCCTTTCTCACCAGCCAGAATAATCTCGTTTTCGTAGTTAATTAAGGCATCGCCTTGGCCTTGTTTGAAAAATACGTCGGTGGCTTCGCGGGCGTCTTTAGTCAGAATCGGGACGTTTTTGTAGACTTTGCTAGTAAAGTCTAATGCTTTCGTTTCGTCTCCTCCGGTTTTAACAACCGAGCCCCAAAGTGCGAGGAAATTCCAACGGGCAACGCCTGATGTTTTGGGATCGGCAGTAATCACTTTTACTCCGTCTTTGCTTAAATCTTCCCAGGTTTTGATGCCTTTGGGATTGCCTTCGCGGGTAACTATTGCTCCTACGGATTTGCTGACTATGCCTTCGTTGGGAACTTCTTTTTCCCACCCAGGTTGAATTAGTCCGGCTTTTTCGATTTTTGCAGTGTCGAGGGCTAGGGCTAGGTGTACGATGTCTGCTTCTAAACCGTCAATTACTGCGCGAGTTTGGGAACCGGAACCGCCGTAGCTTTGGTTGAAAGTGACGGTTTGGCCTTTTTCTTTTTGCCATTGTTCTACGAATTTGGGAATTATGGCTTCGTGCGCGGCTTTGGTGACGGCGAAGGATACTAGGGTTAATTCTACGTTGCCTTTGTTAGCTGCTGGGGTAGCACTGCCTGGAGTGGCTGCGGGGTTGTTGGTGCTTCCCTGGCTGCAGGATGCAACGGCCAGACTTAAAGTTATTCCCACTAAAAATAGCGATACAAATCTTCTCATGGCAGTAAATGATTGATTTGTGCTGGCTGATCGCTGTTGCGGCCAGTAAAGGTGTTGAGTTAGGCGTTGCCACGGGCTCATTATATTTGTTCCTCTAGATAAACTACGGTTATTGGGTAGGAATACCGTAATTATGGTTGTGAAGTACGATTATAGACAAGAGCGAGTCAAAAGGCAACAAAAAAAACAAATTGGGGGAACTCAGGGTCGATCGCATATCCTGAAGTCTTTTCCGTCGGTGTTTTCGATTCAGATTCGGGGTAAAATGTAAAGTGTATAAATACTCTTATTGAGTTAAGGTGCTAAACTTGCGCGGCTGCACGATACGCCTGCACGATACGCCTTACATATACCATCGGCCGATCGCCCAAATGTAATAACCCTGCCAAGAGTCCCCGCCCCAGCGAGATATGCCTGACTCGCGCGATCGCCCTTAAACTAAGAAAAAGTTTTAACTGGTATGTCCCTACCCCGCCCCGTCTCAGACACCCTAATTGAACTGTTGAAGCCTGTAGCCTCTGAATTGGGAGAAAGATTGGGGGCAAACGCTGTCAGCGAACGCTATGCAGAAATTGAGCCATCGGGTTCTTCAGCTTTGAACCAGCAAATCAAAAAAGACCCCCGCTGGATTAAAGCACAAATGAGATATTTGCAGCGGCAGCAGGCCAGAGAACAAGAATTAATCGCGATCGCCGACGCAGAAGAAAGGGTAAAGGAAGAACGGGCTAATCGAATTAAGGCACAAGAAGTAAGAGATAAGCGGGCAATTAGCCGACTTTGCCGCGACTTAATGCGGGAGTTTCAATCAGAAGCAATTCGAGTTAAGCTGAGCGAAATTCAAACAATTTGGGATAGGGACAACTGGTTTTCTAATTTGAGCAGGCAGGAAACTGAACAGATTTTGCAGCAGCAGCAGCACCGATTGCTGCTGTTAGTTGCTCCCGCAAAAATTAGCCAAGATTGCCCCGATTCGTTTCGCCACAATCTGAATATCGAGCTGCCGGCTAAGTTAAGAGCTTTTTTGAACCAGCACTACCCCCCGCACGGAGATTTGTGCCCGGTTCAGTTTTACGGAGACTATTTCAAAAAATCCATTTCTGATATTGATGTGGAGCGGTTGCAGACTGTGTTGTCTCCCGTACCGACAGCTATACTGTACAGCGATATCAGCGATTATGAAGTTAATTTTCATGTGGGTTTTTGGGGAGTCATCAATCAGAGCGTTTCTCTAGTGGCGATGCAGCCTTGGAATTGGGAAGAGGTTTATCACCAGTTGGAGGCGGAGGGGAAAGACAAAAAGCTGAGCCTGCGGATTATTCGGCAAATAATTGTGACTATTCACAAGTTATTGGCTGCTTTTTTAGCGGATTTGTATTATTTAAATATCGATTTTACTCACGAACCTCAGTTATTTAAATTACAGGCTGAATTTGCTCAGGAATGGTTTTCTAAAGATTGGGCCCAACCCTATATTGAAACTCTTAAAGAAATTCAGGAGCAGCAGCGAATAGTCTATAAGGGAGAGATGCGGCGGCTGGCGCTGCGAGAGGCGAAAGCTAGGGCGGAACGCCAGCGTTTGGAGGAGGCTGAACTCAAACGCAGAGAGGAAGCTGAGGCAGCAGCTAAGCGGGTGAAGGAATTAGCTCATAAATTAAAACATCAGAAATGGCGGTGTGTATTTACGCTGCCGGGACATTCATCGTTTGTGAATTCTCTGGCGATTAGCCCTGACGGCAAAATTTTGGCTAGCGGTAGTTGGGATAAAACTATTAAGATTTGGAATTTAGAAACAACGGAATTAATTGGCACTCTGACGGGACATTCCGATCGCGTAAATTCGGTTGCTATTAGCTATGACGGAAAAATGTTGGTCAGTGGCAGTTCGGACGAAACAATTAAGTTTTGGAATTTGCACAACGGCGATTTGCTGTGTACTTTTCCGGGACATTCTATGGAGGTGAATTCGGTGGCGATTAACCCGAAGCGCCTGGTAATTGCTAGCTGCGGCGGGGCTGATAATACGATTAAGCTGTGGAATTTGCGGAGTGGTGAGTTGCTGCGGACTTTGAAGGGTCATTCTGACAATGTGAATGCGGTGGTTTTTAGCCCGGACGGTAAAATATTAGCCAGTGGCAGTTCGGATGCGACGAGCAAGGTTTGGGATGTGGAAAGTGGCAAGTTGCTGCGGACTCTTTCGGGGTTGAATGTTGGGGTGAATTCTGTGGCGATCGCGCCGGATGGTCAGATTCTTGCTAGCGTCAGCAATGATTATACGATTAAGCTGCGAAATTTGCATACGGGCAGTTTGTTGCGGATTTTAAATACTAATTCTGGGAGGGGAAAGGGTGTACCGAATTTAGGAACGAATGAGGCCCTGCATATTTTGAAGAATTATGTGAGTCGGGGCGAGTCGGTTGCTATCAGTGGGGACGGTTTGACTTTGGCTAGCGGGTGCGATGATAATACGATTAATATTTGGAATTTGCAGACCGGGGAATTGTTGACCAGTCTTAAGGGACATTCGGGTACGGTGTACTCGGTGACGATCGCACCTTCGGGCAATTTGCTCGCCAGCGGCAGTGCGGATCAGACGATTAAGATTTGGCGCTGCGATTAGTTAATTAACAGTGGGCAGTGGGCTGACTATTCCGGTTTTACCCTTACGGGGAGGGGTTTTGAGCGAATTTGAAAAAAAAGTTGGCTGGGGGGGTTGCGCTAATGACTATAAGTTTGCTATATTAATTTTCACTGCTGGTGTAACTCAGTTGGTAGAGTAGCTGATTTGTAATCAGCCTGTCGCAGGTTCAAATCCTGTCACCAGCTTTATTAGTATAATTTTGATAGATATAACTATCTACAAATCACAAGCTCTATGTTGACGATCGAGCAAATTGAAGCCGCTATCCTGGATCTACCACCAGATAAGTTTCATCAACTTTTAGAATGGTTTCTTGAGTTGGATTATCGGCGTTGGGACGATCAGTTAGAACTAGATATTGCTGGCGGTAAGTTGGAAGATTTAGCCCAGGAGGCGATCGCAGATTTTGAGGCGGGGCGCTATCGGGAAATTTGATGCACTACACGACTCATCGATTTTGGGAATGCTACAACGCTTTACCTGAAACCAAAGCTTTCAGCCGATCGATGTTACGAGTTACTCAAAGCCGATCCAACTCATCCATCGCTGCATTTCAAAAAAGTCGGCAAGTATTGGTCAGTCAGAGCCGGACAAGACTACTGAGCTTTGGGTATAGGGATTGAGCAGGGTATTTTGTGGTTTTGGATCGGCGCGCACGCAGAGTACGATCGGCTTATAGGCTAACAGTAACATCAATTTTACCTAACGCAGCGCAGGCTTTTTTCAACCATTCAATTGTTGCTGCATCAAGTACGGGTTCCAGTTTCTCGACTACAGCAGCATGATAATTATTCAACCATGCTAGTTGAGTCTTTGAGAGCCGATCGACATTTATTAATTTGCGCTCAAACGGAATATACGTCAGCGATTCAAATCCGTACCAAACCGTAGCGTTTTTTGATGGCATTTCCCTGACAACATAGAGATTTTCGATGCGAATTCCGCCCCATCCCGGTTCGTAATATCCCGGTTCGATGCTTGTTACCATTCCGCCTTCCAGGGGATACTGCACAGATTTGCTGATGCCGTTTGGCCCTTCGTGACCAGCTAAAAACGCGCCGACTCCGTGCCCTGTACCGTGTCCGTAGTCTAGCTGTTCTTGCCATAATACCGCACGGGCGATCGCATCTAATTGCGCTCCCGTTGTTCCTTTGGGGAATTGCTGCATTGCACAGTTGATGTGCGCGATTAAGACTGTTGTGTAGTGTTCTATTTGTAGCGCCGTGGGTTCTCCGATACTTACTGTTCTCGTATCGTCGGTTGTACCTGCTAAATATTGCGCGCCTGAGTCAAGCAGCAGCAGTTCCCCCGGTTTTAACGTTATTTCAGGGCTGGGGGTTCCGTAATGTACGATCGAGCTATTGGCTCCCGCACCGGCGATCGTTCTAAAAGTTAAAGTCTGAAAATCTGTTTCTTCTTGGTAAAATTTTTCGATGCTTTCTTTGACATCAAACTCGGTAACTACATTACCAGTTTCTAGCTGTTCTGTCAACCACTTTAAAGTCAAAGTTTTCGCTCGACTGGCTTTAAAATTGGCTGATTTCATCTGCTCAATTTCTACGGGATTTTTGCGAGCTTTCATCCCTTCTACCGGATGTGCCTTAAAAACTATTTCGATGTTGTAGAACTGCGCTTCTTGATGGTTTAATATTAACTGGTACGTGCCTGCTGTGCTGTGTTTCGGGTCTAAAAGTACCCGAACTTTATGTGGCAAATTTACGCAAGTTTCTAATGTATGCGGATAGTCTGCGTAGGGAAGCAAAGTTATATCCGCCCGCAATTCTTGCTTGATTTCGGGGGAAATTCGTTCGGGATTTGTAAACAAAAACGCTGCATCTGTGGTGACAATGGCATAGGATATGAAAATGGGAATGTGGGGAATATCCGAGCCTCGGAGATTGAACAGCCACGCTATTTGATTCAGGTTGGTAATCGGAAGCACATCGATGTTGGATTTTTGCATCGCTTCCCTGACTCTGGCTAATTTTTCGGCGGCGGTTTCTCCTGTCAGGGATACAGGTAAGCTAAATATGGGTTCTGCATCAATCGCGGGTAAAGTCTCTGCTGTTTGCCAAGGAGTTTGCGATCGCACTTTGTCTGTCAAATTCTCCCGGATTGGTATGAGTTGAATATCCGCAGTGGCAAATTTTTTCACCCAATTTTGATATTGCTCTGTCGCTACGGTAAATGGGTCAAAACCCAGGCGAATTTTCGTTGATTTTTGTGCCGATTCTACAGCCAGTTTTTCTAAAGTTTCAATTAAGGTTAAATTTCCTTCTAAGCCGAGTTTCGATATTTGAATAATTCCAGTATCGACTTGCAATTCGGCTTGTTCGTAATAGCGGGAATCCACATACAACCAAGCGGAATCTTTGCCAACCAACAAATCACCAGCGGAACCAGTAAAACCGCACATCCAAGCTCGCCGTTGTTTAGCTGCTGGAACTGATAAATTTAAGTGTTCGTCAACCGCTGGAATATAATAGCAATCTAAGTCGTAATCTGCCATCAAATCGCGCAAGTCTGCCAGTTTGGCAGCGGAGGTATCTTGAATATTTGTATTGGTTTTTAAGTTAGTGGCAACCATTTTTAAGTTTCCTATTTTACTTGTTTAAAATTGTCTTCAAACCTTTAACTAATCTCCTAATACCTGCGGTGGCGGTTGCTTTCTCCAAAGCACCATAAGCAACGCGCAAATAGCAGCCGTTGTCCATGCCGAAGGTTGTACCGGGAAGCACTGCTACGTGATATTCGCGAATTAATTGTTCTACTAATTCCATTGTATCGAGTTCAGTATCAACTTTCAAGAAAAAGTAGAAAGCTCCGGCGGCTGGGGAATTTGTACACAAGTTTTGGATGGTATTGAGTTCGTCTAATACGAGTTGGCGCACGGATGCGATCGCCCTTACATAATTATCGCAGTAACCTCTACCAACTTGCAAGGCTCCCAGGGCTGCATACTGAGAAATTACGGGCGGACAAATTAAGATGGTATCTTGAATCTTTCTCACAGAAACGAGCAAGTGTTCTGGTATTACCATATACCCGATCCGCCAACTCGCAAAACCGTAGGCTTTGGAGAGGCTAAACAGAGAAATTGTATGTTCGCTGCTGTTGGGAAAAGCAGCGGGCGAACAGTGTTTGACGCCGTTATAAGTAAAATATTCGTAGGCTTCATCGCTGATGTGATAGATGTTGTGCTGGCGGCATATTTCGTTAACTTCCCGGAGTGCTTCGACCGAATAAACAACACCAGTGGGATTATTTGGTGAAATGGTAACTATGGCTCGCGTTTTGTCGGTAATTGCTTTTTTTATAGCATCGATATTAAGTTGATATTTGGCGTCGGTTTCTACTATCACTGGTCGGCAATTTGCCATAATTGCCGCCATTTCGTGGTTGAAGTAATAAGGTGATTGGATAATAACTTCGTCTCCCGCAGAAGTGATAGCGAGAATGGCGTTGGTAAATCCCATGTTGCTGCCGGCGGTAACGACAATGCAGTTTTTGCTATTAATCTCTATGTCGTTATCTGTTTTTAGTTTGGCTGCGATTGCATCCTGTAATTGTGGAATTCCTTCGACGGCTTTGTATTTGTGATTGTCGGAATTTGCGAAGAAGTCGGGGATTTTTTCAAATGATTCTTGTGGCGGATTGTAGTAAACTACGCCTTGTCCTAAAGATATCGTTCCCGGATTTTGGCGAATCAATTCGCCAACTACTGGAATTATGGGCGACTGTACCGATTGCATTCGAGTCGGGTAATTTTTCATATAATATTTGTTTCTTGGGGCGTTAAGTAAATTGACATAACTTACAGATTAGAACCCCGAATCATTGGATAAGTCGGGGTTGTGGGGCTGTGGTTGTTTGGGATATTATTTAAGGATTTACGCTATCGCAAATCCAGTAAATTGCCGTACATAAGGCGCTCGAAATCCCAACACAATATCTGTTTTAGGAACTCCACATTCTAGAAATTGATTGGCAATTCCTGCTTCCGTAAAATCACGCTGAATCCAAATTTTTCCATCTTTGATATCAACATGAATCGGACATCCATGAATTCGTTCTTCATCCCGCCATCCCACATACAACAATAAATAGCGGTCGCGTTCCGTATCGAAAACAATTTCAGTGGTTTCTACATCTTGCTCCGACTGCTCTGTCGCGTGTTGATGTATGACTTTCTGAACTAACTGGCGATAATCTAATCTTTCCATAATGTTATCTCCTGTCCCTTCACATGAAAAACCAGCATCTTTATTTGATATCGTTCTAACACAGTTTGAATAAACGAGTCTGTAAAAAAATCTTGATAGATATCTGTAGGCACTGCCAAATACAGCACTCGTTCTGATTCCAATTTTTCCAATGCTACTCGATAATTAAGAAATTGACCAACAGCCGTATGGAATTCTGACAGTGCCGACAAGCCCACAAAACTTTTTACTTCGACTGCTATTTTTTGCCTCCCCTTTTCGGCAGAAAGTAATTTCTCTCCTCCCAAATCTATCTGCATTTTTACTTGAGAAGTTACTTTTAGAAACAGAGGATCGTGAGTAATTGTCCATCCATCTTTCTCCAAAGCCGCACGTACTGTGTTGTGAAAAATATCTTTGGCTGACATGATTTAAAAAACTGTTTTACTAGATCCAAAAAGAGCTTAGTTGATCGGTGCGTAGTACACACCCTACATATATATTTGGTAGGATGCGGACGGCGCACCGAGAGCGCTATAAATAGCGAGCAAAACTACTTTGGACATAAGTCTTATTATATTATAATTAGACTCTTTCAACTTCTATTCTAGAACCTTGGGGCGACTTAGACACTTTAACTTGTGCGGGCAATCTTTCGCCCAATTCTCGAACGTGGGTAATCACTCCAATCAGCCTGTCTCGCTGCCGCAAAGATTCTAAAATTTGAGTAACGCTTTCGAGAGTTTCGGTATCTAAAGTACCAAATCCTTCATCGAGAAACAAGCTACCCAAGTGAGCTCCTTGAGACAGTTTTTCTGACAAAGCTAAAGCCATTGATAAGGAAGTTGCAAAGGTTTCGCCGCCGGAAAGGGTTCGGACTCGTCTAGCTTCGCCGCCGTTCCAATTATCTGCTACCCAGTATTCGCCGTCTTGGTTTTTTAGTTTGTAGCGATTTTCGGTTAATTCTTGCAAAATTAATGTGGCGCTGCCGACTAATTCTGCTTCTAAATGTTCTAAAATGTAGGATTGAAATTCGTTGGATTTGAGATTCTGCGCTAAGGTGTGATAAGTTTGCTCTTGTTCTGTGAAATTTGTGATTTGCTGTGACAGTCTTTCGGCTTGTTCGAGATTTTGGGCGGCTACTTGAATCCAAGCTAAAAGTTCGGCGCGGTTGTTGTTGGCTTGTTTGAGGTTTTCTTGGGCGGTATGTTTTGCCGATCGCACTTGTGCTAAAGTATTCTCATCGGTAGTTCTGCCTGCGATCGCCTCGCTCAAATCTTTCGCCCGCGTCTCTAACTGAATTTTTGATTCGCGGTGAGAGCGAATAGCATTTTCCCATTCTGATTGTTCCTTAACTGTCGCAACCGCTGCTAAAAATGTCTCTTCTGTGAAATCAGCCGCCGTTAATTTTGCTGACCAATCGAGGTTTAGCTGCTGTTTATGAGCCTGGGCTTGCCCAAAAGCCTCTCCAGCTTGTTGCTCTCTCTCTGCTGCTTGAATAACCTTATTTTGAGCAGTTTGATATGATTTTTCGGCCACTTTCAGCAGATTGGCCAAGTCTTGCTTGTCTTGTTCTAAGACTTTTGCTAAATTAGCATAAGGTTGATATTCCGTAATTTGATAAAGCGCATTTACACAACTTTGGAACTGCTGCTGGCGGCGGTCTGATTCGGCGATCGCATCTTGATATTCCTGCTGTTTAGCTGCTTGAGTCGCCACCGCCAAATTAAATCTTTCCTGAAAATTATCATATTCCAATGATGCCAGTTGGAACTGCTGTTCGGTTTCGCGGTATTGGCGATCGCTCTCTTTAAGGCTTGCCAACTCCTGCTGCAACCCCAAGCTTTCCCACTGAGAATCTTCCAAAACTTGAGTAATTTGCTGCTGCAATTCGGCAACTCTATTCCCCGTTAATTCCAGCATTTGAGCAATTTCTGACTCTTTTTGCTGGCAAGCTGAAGCTGTACTTTTTGCCTCAGCAGCCAACCTTTGAGCATCTTGAAAAACCTGATTTGCTGCAGCCAATTTCTGCCGCAAACCAGCGACATCGACAATATTAGAATTCGGCAAAGGAGGCAGGTTCTCGCTCTCAGGATGCACCCCCCCGCACACCGGGCAAGTATCGCCAGAATTCAGCGACATTCTGATAGCAGCAACACTCTCTAAACGTGCCGCTTCCGCATTAGCGGTTTGGGCCACTTCTAACTCGCGGGCGCACTCTTTTAACCTGATTTCGGCTGCTTCTAAATTAGTGGCAACCTCCACATAACTCTGTTGAGCTTTTTCCTTATCTGCGATCGATTTATCCAACTGTTGCTGCTGAGCTTTTCCCTGCTTGGTAATTAGCTGAAGTTCCATCAATAAGGGTGAAATTTGCTGCAATTGCTCTAAACGCTTCCCTCCCTGCGAATACTGTGCGAGCTGTGCCGCTGCTTGAGTAACTCGAAAACCCGCGCCTTGAATTTTAGTGTTAGCAGCTTGCAGGTCTTTATCTGCTGCCATAAAAAAGCGGAGTTTTTCCTGTTGAATTTTTTGGGCAAGCGCCACTTCTTTTTCTAATTGAGCGCGCTGTTCTTCATATACTTTAGCAGCAGCTAGAGCATCTTCGCGAGCCTTAATTTGTGGCCCTAGCACCTCTTCTTTCGCTTTTGCCGAGTCAAGTTGCTGCTGCTCTACTGCCAGCTCAGAGCGAGCTTTAATTAACTGCTTTCGCGCTGCCACCGAGGCACTTTCTGCAGTCTCATACTGACTGCGAGCCGATCGCACTAAAGCCCAATCTCCCTGTAAATGATTGGCAGCTTGCGCTCTGTCTAAACGCTGTGCTAAAATTGCAACCTCAGCAGAATTAGCATTTAATTGAGTCAGTTGTTGTTGTAACTCTTGCCAGCGAGCGATTTGCGAAAATAGCTGTTCCTCTTCATCTAGATCCCTCTGAGCTTTCATCACAGCGCGATCGAACTCAGGCAACTGCTGCTCTAAAATCAAAAGTTGCGATCGTCTTTGAGCCACCTCATCAGCAGTCGGCGCACTTAAATCCGCTAGCTGCCTTTCCACCATTTCCAGTTCCTGTTTCAGCAACTTTGCGAGTTCATTTGTTTCCTTCCGCATCTGCTCAAAAATCTCAAATCCTGCTAGCTGACGCAAAATTTCCCGACGTTTTGAAGTATCCCCTTTAATAAACTCATCAAACTTGCCTTGAGGCAGAACAATTGCTCGCGTAAAAGTATCAAAATCCATTCCTAAAATCTGTTCAATGGTATTTTGAACAGCAACGATACTCGTCCCCAAAGTTTCCCATTGACCATTTTGCCAGTTGTCCAAAATCACCTTATTTTCGGGAGATTTCGGACGAAAACGCCACCTTCGCGTCACCCGATACTGTGCTGAACCCACAGCAAAACGCAACTGCACTTTTAAATTTTCGCTACCTTGACTTGCCAAGTCACTTACTTGTTTGCCGCTGCGAGTTGTCGTGCCAAAAAGAGCGTAAGTCATGGCATCTAACAGTGAAGATTTGCCCGCACCTGTAGCACCAGTAATTGCAAACAAATCGAGTTGAGAAAAATCTAAACGCTGTTCGCGGTGGAAGCTGGTAAATCCTTCGAGAATAAGTTCGAGTGGACGCATACTGATTTTAGATTTGGGATTTGGGGTTTTAGATTGTTATATTCAGGTCTAATGTCTTCCTTCTACAGTCTTCCCGATCCCCCCTAACCCCCCTTAACAAGGGGGGGACAAGAGTATTATCAAAGTCAACCCCTACTCCCCTTCTTAAGGGGGATTTAGGGGGATCTAGACTCGACTACAAGCGACATTGAGCGCGGATTTCAGTCTTAAAACTATTTGAAATTTGAGATTTTGGATTTTGGATTGTATCTTTTTACCCATTTAATTGTTAACTGTTTCCTTAAACTTCTTGTACAAATTTTGAAATTCCTCCAATACTGCCGGTTTCGGTGTCGTTCCCAAGCGGTTTTGATAATAGTTGCAAAACTCTGCTGCAGGATCGAAATTATTGGGATCGATATTAGTTATTTCGGTTGCTTCTAGCGCTGCATCTGGATAACGCGGTTCAATTAACAGCGCTTGAGAACAGATTTGGCGCACTCGATCGGCAAGTCCGATTTGCGGACTGTCCAGTTCGACAATTACTTTCAAGAAACCCGGATGATACTGATGAGCTTGTAAAGTTTCATCGAGATTGTCGTTATGACATTTAAGCACTTTTAACGGCTTGTGGCAAGCCACAGGCTTAAATTCTACCTTTGCCGGACTTCCCGGCTCAACTTCTATCAAGCAAAATCCTTTTTCCTGTTCCGCTTCTCCAAAATCTAGCTGAATCAAAGAACCGGAATAATAAGCGGGAGAAGTCTCAGAAATCCGCTGGTGAATGTGGATGTGTCCGAGGGCAACATACTGAGCTTCCTGGGGCAGAGTTTGCGCTGACAGCAGGTATTTTTCTCGCGTGTAATAAGCGACTTCGGATTTTGCCAATCTAGCGCCGTCAATGCTCATGTGTCCCATGAGAATATTGACCGTATTATCTCTAAACTCTCTGCTTAAATCTTCGAGTAAATATGCTACAATTTCGCGGTAATCTTTTCGACGTTCGGCATCGCCAGACTGCCAGAGAGAATTAGCATCTAACAGTCTTTGTTCGGAAGCAAAAGGCATCGCTCCCACACAAAGTTTACCGCTTTTTGTATTAAGAGTAATTGTGCCACCGTCGGCGGAAAGCCTGGGTTTGCCTAAAGCGCGCACACCGGCGAGGGAAAGCAATTGCGCGATGCTGTCGATGCGGGATGCCGAATCGTGATTACCGGCGATCGCAATTGCGGGAATTCCGGCGGCTTGTAGTTCGCAGAAAAAGTTATAAGCAATGCGTTCGGCGTAAGCGGGAGGGTTGGGCACGTCGAAAATGTCGCCCGCAACGAGCACAGCATCGACATCCAAAGCTTTTGCTTGCTTCAAAATCTGTTCGAGGGCGATCGCAATTTCAAAAGTGCGATCGATCCCTCGAAAACGCCGCCCTAAATGCCAGTCAGCAGTATGAATTATTCGCATAGTACAAGGAGTATTTTGTTTATTTTAATAGAAACGCGCCACTTTTCAATCTTCCTCATTTTCTTGAATTGCTGTTTCAATCTCATCAGGATATGCCTCAGCATAAGCCCAAGCATTCGTCAAGTCAGCGGCACGCAGAGTCGGATAGTCTTCTAAGAGTTCAGCCTCAGAAATACCTAAATCGCGAGCATTCACCAGTACCCACACAGGAATTCGCGTTTGTCTGATGCAAGCATCGCCGCCGCACACGCCGGGAGTCTTTTGAATTCCCGACCAAAATTTTCTTAAACTTTGAGCTAGTAATTCTATAGCTTGAGCCTTCTCTTCGGGAGTTAAAGCTAAGAGTTGCGGTTGCAATTCTTTCAGTGTCGTATTTGCCGTTATTGAGTTCATAAATATTAACTTTTTTTTGCCCTACAGGTATTCTAGCACTGGTGGCTAAATCAAAATTTTCCTTCAACAGGCTGCACATCGTGAAACCGAGTATAATCAACCACCCGCCCTCCCGTCGCCGATTTCAAAAGAATATCTACAAACCGCATATTCCACATAATTTCAGATGCCACAAAAGAATGTCGCGCATGAATAGTTTGCGAAACTGTTTCGTCAATTCCTGTTAACGTAATTACAATTTCCACTTGCTGTTGCATCAAATCTTGGGCAGTAAGTTGGTACAAAGGACTGCTCTCCTCAATTGCGTGCATAACCGTCCAAGTTAATGCAAAAACCGGAGAGTGACTCCGCATCAATTGCAAATCGTAAAAACGCCGCATAAATTCTCCTTCCGGTGTTACCTCGTCGCGGATCAAAGTAGCTCGTTGCTGCGCTTCTAAAATTTGGTTAAAACGCTGATTTGCCGTGCGGTACATCAGAGTCGGAACGCCGTTGAAAGGAGCGATCACAGCTACGCGGCTGAAGATAACTCTAGCTGTTGGTCTGGAAAATCTCGAAAAAGCCAGTCCCGTCACCATCGCCACTCCCCACAAAGCAAAAAGTGCTTGGATCGCGACTAGAGTATTAGCGTAATCCGTGCGCGGATACATAGCGCCGTAGCCGATCGTCGCCATTGTTTGCACGCTGAAATAAAAGGCATCTTGGAAAGAGCCCGGCCGCGCGTTAGCAATGCAATCTCCTCCCGCCAAGTAAGCTAAGGCAAATAAAGAATTTGTGACTGTATAGGAGAGACAAATCAGGATGAAAAATCGCGGCCAAGAAAGAGTTAGTAGCCTGTGGTAGAGGTCGGCAAAATGCAGGCGCGGTACTCCCAACTTGACAATATTTAAGGGCAATTGTCCTTTGCGACTGACTAAACGAGCCTGTGGCTGGTGGTTGCGGTTGATTTTCATTGCGATTTGTAACTGCGGCTGTTTCAATTTGTAACTATTGCTTTGACCGGGAAAACTTATCCTTTAGACTGATGTCTGATTCCAAAAATTCGGATAAAAGCGGAGTTTAGAAATGGTTGAGCTTAACTGGCATGACTATCTCGTTATGGTTTCTTTTGTGGCTTCTATTGCGGGTCTAGTCCTGCTGGGTGATAATCGCAACTCGCAGCCAACGGACGATCGCACTTTGAGCGAAGAAATTCTAATCAAGATGAGCTTTACTTACTGGATAGTGTACTGCATCTCTTTTTTCGGGCTGAAACTTCACCTACAAGAGGATAGCTGGTTATTGCTCAGTTTAAAGCTGACTACTGTTCTTTCTTACTTGTTAACTGCTTCTAGCATACTCAGCCTGCCGCTGCAACGCATGGCTGTCCGACAAGTTGAAGATTAAAAAAAGTGTTTGTAGTGAGGACTTCAGTTTTTTCGATCGCGGTGAAGAAAAACTAAAGTCCTGACTGCAAAGCTATTTGAGTGATATTACCGGGCAATAAGCTCACAGTTAGCTGTGAGTATGCCACAAACTCGGTTGCTTAGGATTTAAAGCCTTTAGAGCTTTTCTTTTTCTCCTGCGGTTTAGACTTTGACTTATTAACTTCGCCTAAAGCTTCCTGAAATAAGTTGTGCAGGTGCACGGGAACGCTGGCAATTTCCGGGAGTTCGGGTTCTAAGGGTTTTTTAAACTCTTGCAGCAAGGCATCTAAATCGCGATCGATATGAAAGTCTGTACGTTCCAATACAGTTTGCAAAACTTGTTCTAATTTCGCTGGATTAACTTTAGCTAACCGTTGCCAAATCCAGACATTAATTGCAGGATCTTCTAGATAGTTACGCACCAGCTTTTCGTAACCGGGAACGGTTGAAAAGTCTTCGGCTGCTAGCAGTGCAGTAAATTGAGCGTAAGTAGACAAAAAGGTTTGTCCCCAGCGAGGATGAGAAAGTGCTGTCACCTGTTCGGCTTTCTTGAAGCGATCGGGCAATTCAACTTTCGGCATTACCATTTTTGAACTAGCATTGCTGTCGAGCATTACCTCAACTGCGTTAGCATCGGCACCTGCTGCGGCGATGGCGGCTGCTTTGACTTCTTCTCGATCGACTCCGGCATCTTCAACGATATCCGCCAGAGATTTACTTCCATCAACGCCGATATCAGCTAGGCGTTTTTTAGTGATAAATTCCTGAAATTCAGCCAACTGTTTATTCAGGTGATATCCCGATAGCGTAACTTCCTCGCTGCCAAAAAATTCGGTAAAATCTTCGTGGTACTTTTCTACCGAATCCCAAGCTTGCTCTAACAATTCCGGCGCATCGCTGTACAGGTTCTTTTTGTGATTTTGCTTGAAATTGCCGATCGCCACCGCCAACTTCGGCTTACCCAATTTCCCCTTGGGGATGGGAGAGCTCGAAAGTACCCACCAGTCATCGGTAAGGGGAGAAATCCGAGCCAGCAAGATTTCTCCTAACTTAAAGCGAGACATTTCTGCAAGAAAATTAGGACTGTTGGGCTTGACAACGTAGTGCTTAGCCGTCAGCCAGTTCATCAGTTCAAACCTGTCGGGGGAAACTTGAGTGATTTCAAATAAGCCAGTGAAGCTTCTGTGCTCCCAACTTTCGAGCAAGCTACGATCGCTTTCGGTTAAATCCGGCTGACTTTCGACAAATAGGTCGATCGGCGTTTTGTCTCCGACTTTACCTTCGACTGTAAAACTGTCAATCACTTGATTTTGCTGAGCAATGTCGTAGCGTTCGCCGATCGATCGAGCAGCAGCATAAGCTTCCAAAGCTACCGCCAACTCTCCCTCAGCATCCAGCACAAAGTCAATTAAATTTTGCTTGAGTGTCCAAGCTCTTTCCAACATTTCATCCACAAGTAATACCAATTTAGAATGAGAGGATTTAGATTAACAATTATCGGACTTGAAGCCACCGATGCTTTACGATCCGGCTGCGATTGAAGAAAGCGCATCGCGAACAATAACAGAAATATGCGATCAATGCCTCAGTCCTGAATAAGCTTAATTTTAAGGCTAATAGTCAAAAAAAAATGCCCATCTCCAACAGAAGCATCCCGATTTGGTAAAAAGCGTTTATTACGAGTGCGATCGTCGAGCACAGCAAAGCCTCTGCGTCTCTAGGGAGTTAAGTAGTCAGACACAATTAATTACACAAATACATAGTAGAATGATATTTCCGGCAAAATTATGAGTTAATTACAGTTTCATATGATGTTTATCAGAGAAATAAACCATCTTTCGTCTAAATTGTTACAGCGAATTTATCGCCAAAGCCGACA
>NZ_JAUBRA010000056.1:0-44269 GCF_036701555.1 Microcoleus sp. Pol10D4 | reverse complement strand
CAAAATACTCTCCTGACTTAAATGATATTGAGCATGATTTTAGTGCATTAAAGAGAGCTAAAATGTATGCGTCTCCTAACACATCTCTTGATGAAGTTATTCGTGCTTATTGTGCATAAAGAGTGTCTCATACTTATTTGAAATGACTATATGTCCTCTCGATCGGCTTCTCTAAAAGTTAGATATTCCATTGCATAGTGTGTAGGAACGCTGTCATACATTTGCGATTTTAACGCTCAGGTTTATCTATTCTAACAGCTAGATATAGAGCTCATACCAGATTTAGTTTTGTAAATATTTTAGGGGCGATCGCCTTCGGACAATATAATGACTGTAGGTATGTCTGCACTTGTGGGCGATCGCAAATAACTTCCAGATAGCGTGGTAGATACAGGGAAATCCTCAGAATCTTGTGACTTTTTCTTGACACCCAATAAAATATGCAGTAATTTAAGAAAAAATTTGAGTAAGTAAGATGATTGACTACCGAGATAACGAAAACTTGTCTTTTGAGGAATATTACGACTTCTTAAAAAGGAGCGATCTTGGTAGTCAGTATCCCAAAGAGCGTTTTGAAGAAAGGGTAAGGAAGCTGTTGACTACTCGCTCAGTCGCTGTTACCGCTAGGAATGATGAAGGGAAGCTAATCGGGGTAGCCTTTGGTATTACGGATTTTGTTTATTTCCTTTTTGTCACAGACCTGGGTGTGGACAGGTCTTATGCAAAACAAGGAATAGGAAGTGAATTATTGGTTCGCATCCGAGAGATGGTTGGTGGGGAAGATGATATTACGGTCGTTACAGTCGCACATGAAACCGCAATGGGTTTCTATGAGAAGTGTGGATATATATCTGAAAACTGTCTATTTTGGAAACCTTGCAAACTTTGGAGTGAATTCAAAGTAATTTAGCTCAGCAAAGGGATGAGTTACTTTCCCTTGTTTAATTAAGGAAAGCATAAGTAATTGAATCCAGAGAAACTCGCTTCCCCACAATTCGGTAGCAACTTTCCTGTTTTTCAATGTACTGTTTTGTTATTAAAGCTGCTGTAGTCATATCGATTAAGTGCTAAGAAACTACTGCAAAATCTGTGTACCGCCGCATCCCAGGCTCGTGAAATGCCAACACAATATCTTCCTTGGGAACCCCTGCACGCATCAAATCCCTTGCAATCCCATCTTCTGTCCAGTCTTCCTCGATCCAGAATTTACCATCGCGAATCCGAACGTAAACGGTAATACCGGTAATACGATCGCCCTTTTCCCAGCCAAGATTCATCCAGATGTAATGACCGTTTTGTTCGTCGGTAATTAAGAATGTTTCGATGTCTGGTTGAGGATGGCGGTACAATTATAGATACTCGGTTAAAATATGCTCTCTTACTTTGGGATATTCAGTTAGTTTATTCATTGCACTATTTTCTATACTATCGATCGACCTTTTTTGCCATCGCACTACGCGAATTGCGATCGCCTCAAATCCCTGATTCAGTAAAAGCTAGGTTCAAATCATCAATCAACCCCAATTGTTGGGCCCACTCTGTTAAGTAACCCCGATCCAAATTCTCTGATTGGACTTTCAGAATTCCCAAAATATCATTCCATTGTTTTTGAGACTGAGACTGTTGGCGCCAGAGCAGTTTCGCCAACACAATATCTTCAGGAGAAGCAAGCCAAAATTGTTCTACACCAGCTTCGTCAAGCGCTTCTAATCGTCGTCTTGCCATTTTTGAGCGATCGAATTCAGTATTAGAATTCAGCACAATATCAGCGTTCAATACTAAAGTCATGTGAGTGACGCTCAACACCATCCCTCTACCCTCTTGAATATCTTTTACCGAACCCGGAGGGCAGTAAAAACCAGCCGTTTCTAGTGCTTCAACTAATTGAAAAATATTGTCCCGGATTAATTCAATTACTAAATCTAAATCCCGTGTTGTTCTCGGGTCGCCATAGACAGAAGCGGCAACGCCTCCTGTAATATAATAAGAGACACCTAATGTTTCAAAAATTGGGTGCAACAGTCTAGCAATTTCGCTGGGGTCTTGCGTCCACATAGAGGGCTCACTGGTGGGGGTTAAATTTGGCAACCACTTGCTACCTAATATCGATCGAGCAAATCGCTCTTTGTAGGTTGAGGGACAAGCTTTTTTCATCCCGCGCAAGCTAACAGTTTTTGCCCAACGATTTAATTTGGCCCCCATTTGCCACCGTTGGGAATTGGTGAGTTGTCGCAGTAGGTAAAAATCAATTGCATCAGCTTCAGGAGTTTTATCATCCGATTGGGGACGGTATCCAGGTTTAATGGATATTTTCGGTATGGATTGAATCATTTTGCTTGTTGATTTCCCTAATTCTATACCTGATATCAGTTAAGAAGGTTCACTGTAGGTCTGTCTGCACTTGTGGGCGATCGCAAATAACTTCCAGGTAGCCTCGCAACTGCTACAGTGTTTCCCAACGGATCGAAGAACTCAACGCTATAACCTGTTTCTAGTCCCTCAACGTGATGCTATTCTACAACCGTACCGATATCGCCGACATCAAGTCCTTCTTCTGGAAGGTTGCACATCAAGAGGACATCTGAATAAAGCTGATAGTTTATATTGTTCCCTGTTAACTTGTGAATAGCGAGCTTATTTCAGATGGCAATTAGTAGAGATGTGCGATCGCGTGGGAGTCAGAAACCGGGTTTCTTCACCAAATTTCGGTGAGGATGCTTAAATTATGGCAGAAACCCGGTTTCTTGGATTGGGGGCGGAAACCCGGTTTCTTGGTTTCTTTCTATTCTTCAAATGTTAAATGCTGGATTAATCGATCGCTAGTTAAATCTTCTAAAAAGTAACGATAAGCATCTGCTGACTGAAATTTCGCTCGCACTCCATCTATTTTAGGTAAATTTCCCTGGCGCAAATCAATATATTCTTGATAGCTAGAAAACTCCCAACTCTCTGCCTTTTCAACTATATTAGCAGAGACTGGGTTTAAGTGAATATAGCGAGTTAAGTGTAATAAATACTCTTCTCTATCTACATGAATCGCCTGCAATCGGCCCTGAAACAATGAACCCACCCTTTGATAGCGTTTACTGAGCGCCTTAACATAAGACAGAGTAAACGCCTGCATCAGCTTGGAAAAACGATCCGTTTTCAAGTAAACTAATAAATGATAGTGATTCGGCATCAAACAATACGCAATAATATCTACACCATTCGCAATCATATGGTTTCTTAATTGGCGTAAAAAATAAATATAGTTGTCTCGCTCAAAAAAGATAAGCTGACGGTTATTGCCTCGGTTATAAACATGGTAGTAATTACCTGCTTGCAAGATAACTTGGCGACGTGGCATATTGTACTCTCTGCGTGGGGTTCAGAAACCGGGTTTCTTCCTAGATAAGTAACCGGACACAATTAATTACATCAAGCCTTTTGAAGAGGCAAGGTTTTTAGGCGGTATTTTGGGTAATTAATTGTGTCCTACTACTTATTGGTGAGGATGCTGAGATTATCGCAGAAACCCGGTTTCTTGGATTTGCGCGGGGGCTCAGAAACCGGGTTTCTTCCTAAATCTTGGTGACGATGCCAAAATTATCGCAGACACCCGGTTTCTTGGACTAACTGCCGCCAATCCGGGCGACATCGCGAGCGTTTTCTTCAAACGCAGCCGTCAGCGCATCATCACCGCTTAAACCCGATGCGATCGCCCTTTCAATGGCCTGCAACACCCGCTTATAATCCCTCGGCATCACCTTCACAAAAACCGGCACCATCTCATCCCACGCAGCCAGAACCTTCGATGCCTTCGCACTTCCAGTCAAATCAAAGTGAGTTTGAAGCATCTGCCGCAAATCGCTAATTTCCTCAACATCCTCCAATTTTTCCAAATCCACCATCGACATATTGCAGCGAGTAGCAAAATCCCCCGCCTCATCCAAAATGTAAGCAACACCGCCACTCATACCCGCTGCAAAATTGCGCCCGGTTTCGCCCAAAACTACAACTTTGCCGCCAGTCATGTACTCGCAACCGTGATCGCCCACACCTTCAACTACTGCATTCACGCCGGAGTTACGCACCCCAAAACGTTCGCCCGCCATCCCTCGGATGAAAACCTCACCAGCAGTCGCGCCGTAAAGCACTACGTTACCGACAATCACGTTTTCTTCCGCGACAAAGGTGGAAGCGTGCGACGGATACAGGATAATCTTGCCGCCGCTGAGCCCCTTGCCCAAATAGTCGTTAGCTTCGCCTTCGAGTTCCAGGGTGACTCCCTTGGGCACGAATGCGCCAAAGCTTTGCCCAGCGCTGCCTTGGAAGTGCAGGTGCACCGTGTCATCCGGCAAACCTTCCCAGTTGCGCTTGGTGATTTCGTTGCCGAGAATTGTGCCGACAACGCGGTTGACATTGGTAATCGGCAGTTTGGCGTGGACTTTTTCACCGTTTTCGATCACACCTTTGCACAAATCCAACAACACAGTCATATCCAGGGACTTTTCCAACCCGTGATCCTGCGCCATCTGACAATAGCGCCCGACATCCGCGCCAACTTCCGGCTGATAAAGGATTTTCGAGAAATCCAAACCCTTAGCCTTCCAGTGTTCCACCGCTTGCTGAGGTTCCAAAACATCAGTGCGGCCAACCATTTCATTCAACGTGCGGAAGCCCAACTGCGCCATAATTTCCCGGACTTCCTGCGCGATGAAAGTCATAAAGTTTACCGTGTGATCGGGGTCGCCGGTAAAGTTTTTCCGCAGCAGTGGGTCTTGCGTTGCCACGCCCACGGGGCAAGTGTTCAGGTGGCAAACGCGCATCATGATGCAGCCCAATGTCACCAGCGGCGCGGTAGCAAAACCGAATTCCTCAGCGCCAAGCAAGGCAGCAATTACTACATCGCGGCCGGTTTTCATTTGACCGTCAGTTTCCACGACAATCCGGCTGCGGAGATTGTTGAGTACCAAAGTTTGGTGAGTTTCAGCCAGTCCCAATTCCCAAGGTAATCCCGCGTGTTTGATCGAAGTTTGCGGCGAAGCGCCGGTTCCGCCGTCGTAGCCGGAAATCAACACGACATCGGCGTGGGCTTTCGCAACCCCGGCCGCGATCGTCCCGACTCCCACTTCCGACACGAGTTTCACGCTAATCCGCGCTTCCCGGTTGGAATTTTTCAAGTCGTGAATCAATTCGGCCAAATCTTCGATCGAATAAATGTCGTGGTGAGGAGGAGGCGAAATTAATCCCACACCCGGAGTCGAGTTCCGCACCTTGGCAATCCACGGGTATACTTTTTTACCCGGCAACTGTCCGCCTTCACCGGGTTTTGCGCCTTGCGCCATCTTGATTTGCAGTTCCCGCGCTTGGGAAAGGTACAAGCTGGTAACGCCGAAACGCCCAGAAGCAACTTGTTTGATCGCGCTGTTTTTCGAGTCGCCCCGATCGTTCGTCCAAGTGTAGCGATCGGGATCTTCGCCACCTTCACCAGTGTTCGATTTGCCACCAATGCGGTTCATCGCTACTGCTAGCGATTCGTGGGCTTCTTTAGAAATCGAACCATAACTCATCGCCCCAGTTTTAAAGCGTTTGAGAATAGATTCGATCGGCTCAACTTCCTCAATCGGTATCGATTCCCGCTGTTTGAATTGCAACAAACCGCGCAAGGTAAAATGCTGCTGGTTTTGTTCGTTAACCAGCCCTGAATACTGTTTGAAAAGCGTATAACTGCCCTCGCGCACCGACTTTTGCAGCGCATGAATTGTCTGCGGACTAAACAAATGCGCCTCGCCTTCTTTCCGCCACTGATATTCGCCGCCAACATCGAGAGTATGTCCGCTGGATGGGCGGTCTGGGAATGCGTGAGTATGGCGTAAAATTGCTTCTTGGGCGATGACTTCGAGGTCTACGCCTTCAATCCGCGATGCTGTCCAAGCAAAGTATTTATCGACTACGGATTTGTTTAAGCCGATCGCCTCAAAAATCTGCGCGCCGCGATAACTTTGAATTGTGGAAATCCCTATTTTCGAGGCAACTTTCGTCACACCTTTAGTGGCGGCTTTGACGTAGTTTTTGCAAGCTGTTTTGTACTCGACATTTAGCAGCAATCCTTCGCGGATCGAATCGGCGATCGTCTCAAAGGCCAAATACGGATTAATCGCGCCGCAACCGTATCCAATCAGTGTCGCAAAGTGATGCACTTCCCTCGGTTCCCCCGATTCGAGCACGAGTCCCGCCCGCGTGCGCGTACCTTTACGGATCAAGTGGTGGTGCAGGCCTGCAACTGCCAGCAGCGCTGGAATTGGGGCTTTGTCTGGACTGATCCCCCGATCGCTCAAAATGATGATATTCACCCCGGAGGCGATCGCGCTGTCTGCTGCTGCAAAAACCTCTTCTAAGGCTTGTTCGAGACCTTTTACACCGCTTTTGGGGTCAAACAAAATCGGCAGTGTAATCGACCGGAAATTGCCCTCATTTACGTATTTGAGCTTAGCTAATTCTTCATTGCTGAGAATGGGCGTTTTCAGTTCAATCAAATGACAGCTTTCGGGTTCTGGTTTGAGCAAATTGCGTTCAGCGCCGATGGTAGTTTCGGCAGAAGTTACAATTTCTTCGCGGATAGAATCAATTGGCGGATTGGTAACTTGAGCAAACAACTGCTGGAAGTATTCGTAAAGCAGTTTTGGGCGGTTGGAAAGCACCGCCAGCGGCGTATCCGCACCCATCGCGCCGACAGCTTCCACGCCATCTTTGGCCATCGGTGCTAACAGCAACCGCAGTTCTTCAAAGGTGTAGCCAAATGCCATTTGCCGCTGCAATAATGTTTCGGGATGAGATTCTGCTACTGCCGGCGCATCTTTCAGTTTGGCGATTTCGACCATGTGCTGGTCGATCCACTCGCGGTACGGGTGTTCTGTGGCGATTTTGGTTTTAATTTCCTCGTCAGAGACGATGCGGCCTTCCTCGGTATTTACCAGGAACATCCGCCCCGGTTGCAAGCGGCCTTTTGATACAATTCGTTCTGGGGCGATCGGCAAAACTCCGGCTTCCGATGCCATAATTACCAAGTCGTCTTTGGTAACGCAGTAGCGGGAAGGGCGCAAACCGTTGCGATCGAGCACGGCCCCGATCGAAGTACCATCGGTAAATGCGATCGAAGCTGGGCCGTCCCAAGGTTCCATCAAGCAAGAATGGTATTCGTAGAAAGCTTTTTTCTCGTCACTCATGGACTCGTGGGCTGTCCAAGGTTCGGGAATCATCATCATTACAGCGTGCGGCAAAGAACGCCCGGCCAAATTCAGCAATTCCAAAGCATTGTCAAAAATCGTCGAGTCGCTGCCTTCGATATTGATTAAATTGGGGATTTTCTTTAAGTCATCGCCGAATAGTTCCGACTCGAACAGCGATTGCCGCGCGTGCATCCAGTTAATGTTGCCGCGCATCGTGTTAATTTCGCCGTTGTGGGCGATGTAGCGGTAAGGGTGCGATCGTTCCCAGCTCGGAAAAGTATTCGTGCTGAAGCGCGAGTGAACCAGGGCTAGAGCGCTTTCCATGTCGGGGTCGTGCAGTTCGGGATAGTAATCGCCGACTTGCACCGGCATTAACATACCCTTGTAGACGATCGTCCGGCACGAGAGAGTGGAATTGTACCAGTAGGGGTCTGTGTTAGTCCTGCGGATGGCGTTGTGAGCGCGTTTGCGGATGACGTACAGTTTCCGCTCGAAAGCCGCCTCGTCAATACCTGCGGCCCGCCGGAGGAACACTTGCTGCATGAAGGGTTCGCTAGATTTGGCGGTGTCGCCGAGGGACGAGTTGTCCGTGGGAACATCGCGCCAGCCGAGCACTTCCTGGCCTTCTTCTGCCGCGATTTCCTCAAAAATGCGCTTGCCGTTTTCGCGTTCAGTTTGATTGGGCGACGAGTAAATCGCGCCAACGCCGTACTCGCCGGCTTCGGGAAGTTCGATGTTTAGGGCCGCCGTTACTTTCTTGAGAAACTTGTGGGGTAGCTGCATCAAAATCCCCGCCCCGTCTCCGGTGTTGGGTTCGCAGCCGCACGCGCCTCGGTGGTCGAGGTTTAAGAGGATTGTCAGTGCCTGCTCGACAATTTCGTGGGATTTGTTACCCTTCATGTGTACGATGAATCCGACTCCGCAAGCGTCGTGCTCGAACTGCGGATCGTACAAGCCTTGCTTTTGTGGCAGTCCGTTGCTGTTCATTTTGATGCTCCTGTCAAAGTGGCGAAAAGATGTTGATCTAGAGTAGAAGGCGGGAAGCCGATCGATCTAGTATGATGTATTATATATAGATTTACTGCATTGGGCAGATGCACGAAAAAATCAAAGCTGATGCGATCGAGCGAGCGTGAAAAAATAGTTAAAGGTGATGAGTTAACTATGAAACCGGAAGGTCTAAATATTTATGCAGAAAAAATCTCTAATTATTAGCGTATCTCCTGAAATTATGGGTGGCACTCCAGTCTTTGCTTTTACTAGGGTTCCGGTACAAACACTTCTGGACTATCTAAAAGCAGGAGAATCTATTGATGATTTTTTAGATGGATTCCCAACTGTGACTAAAGAGCAAGTCATCGCCTTGCTGGAAGAGGCAGAAAAACAGCTTGTTGGCATGGTCGCCTAACGAATGAAGCTTCTTTTGGATGAGTGCATCGATCGCAAATTGGCCATATAATTTGTTGACCATGAGATGAAAACGGTTCCACAAATGGGATGGGCAGGTGTAAAAAATGGTCAACTTCTTGCCCTTGCAGAAGCAGAGTTTGATCTTTTGATCACAGTCGATCGCAACTTGTCGTTTCAACAGAATTTGCCACAGTTCGATATTGCGGTAATTGTTCTGCAAGCACCATCCAATCGCTTGGCAGATTTGAAGCCTTTAGCTCCAAAAGTTTTAGCTATTTTAGCTATGGCAACTAGAGGACAAGTTATGATTGTCAGTGCATAGCTTTAAGAAATACGCTCACCGAGATCCGTGAATGAGAAATTAAACAAATTCACAACTCCTAGCAACCGCCAGCGATAGCCTGGGTCAATGGCTGCATTTGTATCAATAGATGCTAGAAGTTTGGCAGCAGCAGTCTCAAGAGCTAGATTAGGATTCACATTTAATGAATATTCAAGAACCAGCGCCCTTTCTATGAAGATTTGATGTAGATTGGGGCGATCGAGCGAATAACAGGTGACAACAGCTATGTTGGTTTTGCTATGGTTGTTAAGGCAAGTCGATCGGGCTGAGCACAACTCTTGCAAAACTCTACAGTCGGCTAACCAGTCCCCGCAGGTGGGCTTCGGTTTTAACTATAGATTAGTTAATCTCAAAAAACAACGTCGTTTACCGAAGGATTCAGCAAGCAATCCTCAAGGAGTGAAAATCATGGTTCAGATTCAAGAAATTTCTCAAGTATCTACCCTGCACGCACCTGCAGCACCCAACGCAATAGCCGCTACGGAATTGCGGCCTTGGGGTTCATTTACGACTCTAGAAGAAGGCCCAGGATATAAAATTAAGCGGATCGAAGTTAAGTCTGGACACCGCCTCAGCCTGCAAATGCACCACCACCGCAGCGAACACTGGATTGTGGTTTCTGGTACTGCAAAAGTTACTTGTGGCGAAACTGAACAAGTTCTGTTTACAAATCAGTCTACTTACGTTCCTCAGTGCACTTCTCACCGCCTGGAAAATCCGGGAGTTATCCCCCTGGTTTTAATTGAGGTGCAAAATGGCGAATATCTCGGAGAAGATGATATTATCCGCTTTCAAGACGATTATGCTCGTAATGAAAAGGCTAAGTAACTCAAGTTGCTAAAGATATAGCAGTAAGGTGCGCGGCGGCGCACCCTACATTCTACGGGTAAGGTACACGCCTAGGCACATTCTACATTTTCAAAACTCAACATTACTTCCCAATTACCAATTACCAGTTACCAATTACTCATAATGATTCATCTGAGCAAAACAGCAGCAACAGAAGTAACGCGCCTCAAGTCGAAGCATCCGAACCCCAATGCTTTATTTCGCCTGGGCGTGGAATCGAGCGGCTGCTCCGGTTTGTCTTATACAATGGCATTTGACGATGCGCCAGCCCCAGAAGACGCTATATGCGAGTCGGAGGGAATTGAAGTTGCGATCGACCCCCAGCACTTAAAATATCTCAATGAACTCACCTTGGATTATTCAGAAGACTTGATGGGGGGAGGTTTCCGATTTCACAATCCCAATGCCGCCCAAAGCTGTAGCTGTGGCAACTCCTTTTCTGCCAAGGAATAATCAATATGATGACACTCAAAGACTTAGAAAAAGTCCAAAAAACATTCAAAGAAGCCGGTCAAGACTACCAAGTTGAACTAGAAAGCGGGAGAATTATCATTGTGGGCCCGTCAGACATTGTATCTAGTGAAATTGGCATTCGCTTGAGTGCCTTTCTCTTCGTTTGGGTGAATCCCCGCCGTTTGGGTCGAGTTTTTGACTCCGCAGGCGGCTTTATTTTACCTGATGCTAACCTTACAGCACCTGATGTTTCTTTTGTCCGAGCCGCACGTCTCAGGCAAAGTCCCCGTTATTTCGGAGAATTAGTCCCCGACTTGGTAGTAGAAATTAAATCACAGAGCGATCGCATTAAACCGCTAGAAAAAAAGATTCATAATTTCCTAGAACTCGGAGCACAAGTGGGAATTCTGATTGACCCGGACGAAGAAACTGTTACAGTTTATCGTCAGGAATGTGAACCAATTGTGTTGGGAAATGAAGATATTTTGACTGTCCCCGAACTTTTTCCTGGCTGGGAATTGCCAATTGCTGAACTGTGGCCGCCAATTTTTACTGAAGCAGAAACTCAAACTGAAGCCTAAAGTTTATGCAGGTTTTACATAGCCAGGAATGCGAAAAGCCTCTCTTCTCTTCCTCTGTGTCCTCTGCGCTCTCTGCGGTTAAATAATTCCTATGCAACCGTAAACGATATCAGTGCAATGGAAAAGCTTTCAATCAAGCTGGTGTACCGAGAATCATCCACTGCATTAACTGCTGCCACCCGGGAGATTGAGCTAATAAATCTGCATCGAATTCATTTCCCGCATCCTGCGAAAACTCAGCGAAAGCTTCCGCCCAATTAATTACTGTTTCCACAGGCAAATAAGGCGTATAATTCCAAGAACGCTGCAAAAACTCTACCATCTCAACAGAATGACCGGTGCGGTACAAATACCAAGCAATCCAAACTAAGGTACTGTACTTGATTTGCCTTTCCAACAAACGTATTTTATCCGGCAACTCGGGGCGGGCAAAAAAATTGTCCATCACTGCGGCGAGGGATTTAGCCTGCGGTAAACCTTTGTACATGGCGCTTTGTTCGTGCTGGCGGTAGCAAACAGTTACTTGCTGCAACCACTCTGCTTCGCATCCCATTAAGGCTAAACGCAGCACTAAATCTGTATCTTCCGCCGGGGGAAATCGAGGATCAAATCCGCCGGCGCGCTCTAACCACTGACGGCGAAATACCATCGCGCTGGGTAAGACTGGTTTCCACCGCAGCCACATTTCTAAGTCTAATTTAGGGACATTTTGCCAGAGTTTGACATCTTTTAGCGGTTCGCCTATACTATTAACTAGACGCCAGCCACTGTGAACTATTCCTAGATTTGGTCGCGCTGCAAATACAGCCATTTGTGCTGCTAATTTGTCTGGTAAAAAGTAGTCGTCAGCATCAAGAAAAGCGATAAATTCTCCTCGGGCTAGCTCGATGCCGTGATTTCTGGCAATCGAAACTCCTTGATTTTGTTGGTAAATGTAGCGAATTAGATCGCCATATTTCTCTAAAACTAACTTGGTATCGTCTCTGGAGCCGTCGTCTACGACAATAATTTCCCAGTTAGTATAGGTTTGGTGCAGAACGCTATCTACGGCTTGGCCGACGTAAGCAGCGCAGTTGTAAGCCGGAATTACTACACTCACCTGCGGGGTGCGATCGCTCATAATTAATATCAAGTTTTATGGATTATACCATTTTAGATTTTAGATTTTAGATTTTAGATTTTAGATTTTAGATTAAAAAACTGGAAATGATTGATGACCGTCTGGCTGGGAACTTGCCTACAGTTGCATTCTTTTTGTGAACTGCTTGGAACTGGTATTAGAATCAATACGCGTTGAGCTGGTTTACGGAAATGCGGGCTTTGAAAGTCAGAAAAACCATGCAACCGCCCCTACAAGATTTATTGGTAAAATCCGGTGGCGTCTTTATTTTACAATACTTATCGGGTGCCCAGGAGGCTCACGCGCCCGATAAGTGACGCTTGATCAGCATAATTTGCGGTTCAAGAATTTGCCAGGGTAAGTTGTCGTGGATTAAGTATATCTTGGGGGCGGATTGCTGAAGGGTGGCGATCGCCTTTTACCTTCAAATACTTATCAACTATTTGCACAACCTGTTCGGGATTGGCTGGCTTGCTCAAAAAATCGGAAGCACCTGTCAATTTCGCCCGCGTGCGGTCAATTATACTATCTTGACCGGTCAAAAATACGATCGGAGTTTCCCGAAAAGCGGGTGTTTTTCGCAAAAAATTGCACAAAGCAAAGCCACTTGTCTTGGGCATCACCACGTCCATAAAAATTAAAGCAGGCTTTTGTTTGGCGAGGAGGCCCACTCCCTGCATGGGGTCTTGAATTTTTAGGACTCGATACCCCTCCGGCAATAAAATTTGCTCTAAAAATTCGCAAACTGTCGGACTGTCATCGATACAAGCAATCAAAGGGCGACCCGGCCCTGCCATCGCTGAGGCAAGGCGCCACTGTTCTATAGGCGACGGCAAGTCTGGTACTGTTCGGAAATTTACTAAACCTTGCTTGATGTAATTAACTAAAGCGCGAGTTGCCACTGTCACGCACTGCTTTTTCTTAAATGCAATATCCCAAAGAGTATTCTCGCCGTTGAATACGTTACCCAAAGCGATCAAAGAATTAGAACTAAATCGATTTTGCTGCAACTGAGCCGATGCTTTTAAAAGTGGTGCTTGTTCGGGATCTACCAGCCACAAACCCATTGCTTTCCACTTCTGCCAAATTTCTTCGGTACAACACAGAACTTTCTCTACTTCTGTTAAAGACAGCAGCAAAGAAGAGGTAATGGTAGAAAAATATTTCTGGGACGGACGCCACTCCCGGCGCAAACCAGATTGACCGATCAGAGCAAATAACACTTCGGAAAGGCTGGTGTGGACGATCGCCCTAGCTTGTTCCAGACTCATTTCGCTGGCTGCTATCCCTCGCTGAAGCAGTTGATATTCCCACAGTTCTCCAGCATCGAGGTTTCTGAGATCCACTTGAAAGTTTCGACAGTGTTGCCCGATCGCCCTGTACCAGCGCCTCGCTCTGTGCGCTCCTCCAGTGGCATAAACCAAACTACCCTGAAAAAAGTAAAGTTGCCACTGTTGTTCGCCTTGCTCTAACAGCAGTTTCCCCGTTGCTTGTTTCTGGCTGAGTACAGCCAGAGTATGGGACAACATTTTGTATCCGATTGCGGTAGCAGACATATCAACTCGCATCCCCTGTACTCTGTTTGTACCATTATATAGCTGCTGAGTTTTGAAAGATAACAGTAAAATTACTGAATTTAGGTTAAAAAACACCACTAATTGTGAGAATTTAACCCTCTTAGGGAGTGATTCCCCTCGGTAGTTTTAGCCATGAGGATACAACGCCTATTTGCACTATTAACTAATCATTAAAATCGGGATTCTCACTAATAACTAATTGCCTTCGCTATCTGTGGGAGGTACTGGATCGTAACCCCCTGGATGAAAAGGATGACAGCGTAAAATTCGCTTAACTGCCATTGAGCTGCCGCGGGCCGGCCCAAATCTTTCTATTGCTTCGATCGCGTATTGCGAACAAGTTGGCTGAAATCTACAGGCGTTAGGCAGGTAAGGAGAAATCCCCATTTTGTAGCCTCGGATTAATCCGATCAGCAATATTTTCACAATTTTTACCTCAGCGATTGATTAGATTAATAGGCCAATCTCGTCCCGTACCGCTGTAAGCTAGGTGCATCGAGAGCATTCACAGCGGTTAGAGTTGCGCCAACTTTTCCAGTACCAATTATACCTTTTTTCATTTTTATTTTAGATACTTAAATCACAATTTGAGGAGATAATATGGTACTTGTCTCTGAGTTGGCTACTTGACCGATACCTAAAAAATTACCGTCTCGATCGTACACCTGCAAGGGATAGGGAGGTTGGGGTATTGAGTTGTCGGGGGGATTGTTCCTACTTTCCTCCTCTGGCCCGATCGGCGTTTCGGGAATCGGGAGGCGCTGTCCTTGAAACCAGCGTTTGGTATATTCAGGGGAAAGGACGATCGCACCTAAATGTCCCAAAACCGCCGATGGCAAAATCGGGCAGAATTTATTCTCCTGCAATTGCAGTTCCAATTCTTCAAAACTGAGACTTTCCTCGATCGAAAAACCGCTACTTTCGGTGCGAGTCAAACAAGCCAAAGTACCGCCTGCATTCAACATAGCGCCCAAATCCCGTGCGATCGCCCGAATGTAAGTACCCGCCCCGCAGGCGATCGACAAATCCAATTCAGGAAAATCCCCCGGCCGCCAATCCAATATTTCCAGCCGAAAAACCTCAACATTTCTAGCAGCAACTTCCACAGTTTCGCCTTTTCTAGCTAACTCATAAAGGCGTTTTCCTCCCACCTGCACCGCACTAAAACTCGGTGGAAATTGCTCGATTTTTCCTATAAATTTGGGCAGTGCAGCTTGCACTTTTTCCAAACTCAACTCTGGCACCGGTTGAGAATGGATAATTTCTCCTTCTAAATCGTCAGTAGCAGTAGTTAAGCCAAACCGAATCGTGCCTCGGTAAGCTTTATTGTGTTGGAGAAATTGCAGCAGTCTGGTTGCTTTGCCCAGGGCGATCGGCAAAACGCCAGTCACAGCAGGATCGAGGGTTCCTCCGTGTCCGACTCGCTTGAGTTTCAATAGCCGGCGCACTCGCCCCACGCAGTCGTGAGAAGTCATGCCCGCAGGTTTGTTGAGATTGAGAAAACCGTCAGTAGTCATTAGTCATTAGTCAGTAGTCAGTAGTCAGTAGTCAGTTGTTATATCAAATCCGTTAGCATCGGAATAGTAAATTCGAGTTCACTGTTGACTGTTGACTGTTGACGCCGTGAACAGTCAACAGTCAACAGTCAACAGTCAACATCATTCCGGTGTAACCGGAAATGATATTATTTGTTATTTGTTATTTGTCATACCAAATCCTGCTTAAATAACTTTCTCTATCTTAGTCTGCGAAGGCAGACTTCGTTTGTGTAGTTTGAGGTCAAAAGCGGTTTCAAGCACCGAGTCTCATAAAATGGTTAGCCAACCCGGATTTTGTATCAGTCAACCGTCAACAGTCAACCGTCAACCGTCAACAATTCCCAATTAAAGAATAAAGTCTGCCTGACTGATAGAAGCGCGGGCAACTCCGAATAAAGTAGCCAGAGTTTCCTTGGTGCTTGTAAGCTGAATAATTGTACTCGGCGAAGTTCCTACCCCAGCGGCAATGGTGAGTTCGCCAAAGGTGAGGCCGGCAGCCAAGCGAATTTGATCCGTACCATCAGTAAAATCTGTAATGACATCAGCATCTGCCTGACGCCCGATCGCAAAAGTATCGTTTCCGGCGCCGCCAGTTAAAGTATCTCGGCCGCGATCGCCCGATAAACAGTCATCGCCGATGCCACCAAATAGCGAGTCATCGCCGGCCCCCCCAAAAAACGTGTCATTACCCGCGCCGCCCAACAAAGTATCGGTGTCTTGGTTGCCAAACAGCAAATCATTGCCAACGTCGCCCAGCATAGAGTCAGAACCTTTGCCGCCGTAGAAAGTATCGTCGCCGGCGCCGCCCAAAACGCTGTCACGGCCAGCACCGCCGAACAGTCTGTCATCGCCAATGTCGCCCAGCAGTGAGTCATCGCCGTCGCCGCCGTAGAGGGAATCGTCTGCGCCTAAGCCCAAAATGCTGTCAGGGCCACCCAAACCAAATATCAAGTTAGCGCCCGCAGTACCTCTGAGGGAGTCGGGGCCGCTGGTGCCGCGAGTGCCACCAGGTGCCCCTCCGGGACTGGTACCGCCGCCGGTGGGGGTTGGGGTTGTGACGGGAATTGGTCGAATTGGCACTGCTGATGGCATGATTCTGAAGATGGGTAGAAATTTGCAATTCTAACTTAACTTAAAACCGGAAGTTATACGCTCGCCAACCGCCTAGATCAGAAATATCGATCGCATCCGCCACAGCATAAGGTTCGCACAAAAAGCCCTGCACCGTCGAGCCGTCCTCCAACACCAGCGTACCAATTCCCAAGGGCGAGGGAATTTTAGCGACAAATCCGCCGAAAGCCGCGATCGACAACTCCCAAACTTCCACCTCGATCGCGCTACCGCCCTCTATCTGACGCACCAATCCCGGCTTGCCAAGAGCAGTACCCGTCAAAGCGTACAGCTTGTAAATCGGGCTGGTACGGCAGGCGCGAACCAAAATTCCTCCGATCTCGATTAGTTGATAATTCAGCGGCTCACCGCTCAAATGAGCGCCAACCACGGCTATTTTGACTCGTTCTTCTGAGTCAGATTTGGGGGCAATGGCTGGTTCCGGGAGGCTTGGTAGCGGCTGGCCAGTTGCGCCCAAAGTTCCCCCCAAGCGATCGTGGAAAGCAGATCCCAGGCGGCAGAGCGATAAATCGTGCCACGCAGGAGCCATCAGTGTCAATCCTGCGGGCAATCCGCTGCTTTGAAACCCGCTGGGAACTGCGATCGCGCACAAATCGAGCAAATTCGCAAAGTTCGTGTAGCGCCCGAGATTGGTGTTGAGCGCGATCGGCTCGGCTGCAACTTCTGCGACTGTATAAATCGTACCTGTCGTCGGTACCGCCAACACATCCATTGACTCCCACTGAATTTCTGCCTTCTTGCGGAGCTCTGCCAACCGGTACGACGCGCGGTAAGCCGCGACGGCATCGTAGCGTTTGCCGCCGCTGATAATTTCGTAGACGATCGGATCGATATCCTCTGGGTGCGCGTCGAGAAAATCGCCGATCGCGGCCAATCTTTCTGCTACCCAAGGCCCGCCGTAGAGTAGTGCGGCAGCATCCGCAAAGGGTTTGAAGTCAATAGGTGCGATCGTGCAGCCCAAAGATTGCAAGCGCGCGATCGCCTCTCGGTAGCGCTGTTCGGCTTCTGCATTCCCGAAAAATTCGAGTTCGCCTTGGACGGGAACTCCCACCCGTAAGCGGGATAAATCCGGCAAAACTTTCGTTTCAGGGTGGCGAGAAAACGCATCCTCAGCGTCAAAACCGCTGGCTACTTGCAGCACTGAGGCCGCATCCGCACAGGTGAGAGCGAACACAGAAACGCAATCGAGCGATCGCACTGCCGGCAGCAGGCCGCTAGTGCTGATCGATCCGCAACTTGGCTTCAGCCCGACAATGTTGGTAAAAGCAGCGGGAACCCGCCCTGAGCCTGCGGTATCGGTACCTAGAGCAAAACTCACCAATCCGGCGGAGACTGCTGCTGCGGAACCGGAACTCGATCCGCCCGGAATGTAGCGCCGATCGAACGGATTGCGGCAAACTCCATAAGGCGTGCGGGTTCCCACTAATCCTGTGGCAAACTGATCCATGTTTGTTTTGCCGATCGCGATCGCACCGGCCGCGCACAGGCGCTCTACGACTGCGGACGATCGCGCTGGAGTGCGAGCAAACGCAGGACATCCCGCCGTAGTCGGAACGCCCGCCCAATCGAGATTATCTTTGATCGCAAAAGGTATTCCGTAGAGCGGCAATTGTTGCGGATCTAGGTTTTCCAAAGCTTTGGCGCGTTCGAGGGTTTCCGCCTGCGGTGCTAAATAAATCCATACTGCCGGATCTGCATAGCGTTCGATCCGATCGTACACGCTGGCGATCACATCTGCAGGCGCGAGCGAGCCGGTGCGGTAGCGATCGAGCAGCGAATGAATGTCGAGACTCTGACTGTAGTTAACTTTTTCCATAATGCACCCTCAATTAACTCTGTCGATTTTAGATTTTAGATTTTAGATTGAAGATTTGACTTCATATCATTTCTGGTTATATGAGGATGATTTAACCGCAGAGAGCGCAGAGAACGCAGAGGGAGATCGGAGAGAGAGGAATAATTCCAATGCTAACGGATTTGACTTCACAGGCTGTGTTTGCCGATCGTTATTACAAATAGGATGTTAGTTTACCGCATTGTCGATCGTACTCGCATCCAGATTAGCGGGCGATCGAAGTATTTCTCAAGAAATATTCAACCCAGACCTTGCGGGTTTAGTCTTTGTGTGCAGGTAAACTTCGCGATTTCCAATTGCCCCGTCTCATCGCCCGGTTTAATCTTCCAAAAATTTTAATTAACTACTCCAAAAAAAAACATTTTTTGTAACATCTTACACATTTTCTCATTAAGTTTGCTGTTACCGTTTGAGACGTAGCAATCTAGTAAAATTCCACGCTACAGTATGCTTACCTTTCAAAAAGCTAAGTGCATTGCTGTTACCAACAGTCTCGAATAAATCCTTGGGTTGCAAACAGGACTTATACAGACAAGAACCGAAAAAATTTAACAGCTTCTAGGGTTCCGATTTGAATTAGTTTCTAACTCAGCTTAGAAAGTTCAAGTGCTGGTCCGAGAGAAGCAGACTGGTTCTCCCCAGATTGAATTTTAGGGAAACACTAGCCAGTTACACGGCGGGATAAAAGCCCGGGAGAAACGCGATCGGTCATCAAGACTCGGTTCGTTAGCTCTCGGGCTTTATCCTTGTATATCAGGGGGGTTTGCGGCAGCTAAGGAAGCCAAAGAAGTGCAAAAGCTCGATCGACATATTCACCTCTAACCAGCAACGAGAATATGCTATGAATATCCGATATTGCTCCCCAAAAATAACGCGATCGCCCTTGTCCTACTGCGCCATATTTTTCATCACCTTGTTTTTTGCTGTCGGCTGCGTCAACCCGGCAATTTATATCAAAACCACGACAGAAAGTGAAGCAGCTTCTTCAGTAAGTGCTAATGCAGTTAGCCTCGGATTCAGCGCGTGGCCCGGCTGGTTTCCTTGGCAAATTGCCAAAGAGCAAAAGATATTTGAAGCCAACAATGTTGCTGTAGACTTAAAATGGTTTGACGGCTACTTAGAATCGATCAGCACCCTCACAGCAGGACAGATAAATGCTAACAGCCAAACCCTCGGCGATACAGTAAACTCCATATCAGGCGGCGCCGACCAAGTAATTGTTTTAGTCAACGACAACTCGACGGGAAATGACAAAGTGATTGTCGCCGAAGGCATCAATTCCGTTGCCGATTTAAAAGGCAAAAAAGTAGCCGCAGAGGAAGGTACAGTCGATCATTTTCTATTGCTGTTAGGGCTGAGAAAAGCAGGTTTATCAGTGCAAGATATTCAATTTGTACCGCTGGAAACCGGCAAAGCTGCGGCGGCTTTCGTCGGAGGCCAAGTCGATGCAGTGGCAGTATTTGCGCCGTTTACCACGCAAGCATTAAAACGATCGAACAGCAAGGAACTGTTTAGTTCCAAAGATTTTCCGGGGGCGATTTCCGACCACTTGGTATTTACGCGAAAGTTTATTGGCGAACACCCCGATAGAGTGCAAGCCCTGGTCAATTCATGGTTTGCAACATTGGAATACATGAAAGCAAATAAAGAGAAATCTTACGAGATTCTAGCCAACCGCGCCGGAGTTAGCGTCGAGGAATACAAAGAATATGAAAACGGCACTCAGATATTTACGATAGAGGAAAACTTGAAAGCCTTTCAACCGGGAAATGACATGACATCATTGCAGTTTGCGGCGGCCGAAATGACTAAATTTCTCGTCGATGTAAATTTAGCAAAAACCCAACCAGATATCAGCACATTATTTGACGATCGCTTTATAAAAGCTTATGCCGAAGGTAAAAGCTAGAATGCAAAATTACAGCAGATTTCATGTTTATCGAGTACACCCCGATCGCCCTAGGGACTTAGGCAAAGCCCATTGGTGTCAACAACCAGCTCAAACCTAAGACCGGTCTGCTGTCTGACGATTAAGCCCAGATCCCCCCTAACCCCCCTTAATAAGGGGGGGATAAGAGTGTTCTCAAAGTCCCCCTTCTTAAGGGGGATTTAGGGGGATCTAGACTCGACGACAAGCGAGATTTCTGAAGGGTTTCCGTCTTAAGTTGACACGAAGAATGGCACGGCGCTGTGTCCTACCTCTGCTAATACCTGTCACAAATATTGGTTTTTAAAATTGCCAAAAATCACCGAAATTACTCGATAAACTATTCAGTAATTAAATCATGCCACCAAATCCCGATCCGCGATCGATCCAATCCCACCTCAAGCAAAAAAACCTAAATCCCACCGTTTTCTGGCGGATTGCGGAAGAGATACCACAACCCCTCAATATTGGGTTAACGGTAACATCGATCGCACTGCCACTGCTGCTGTGGTGGCTAGTAACAACCTTCGCCAACGTAGACCCCAAATTTTTGCCTTCACCCGGCAAAGTTTTAGAGGCATTTGGTCGGCTGTGGAACACTCGCGAACTTTTGAAAGACACAGTAGCGAGTTTGTGGCGGGTGGGAGTGGGCTTTCTGTTCGCCTTGGTTTTTTCCATACCAATTGGCGTGCTGATGGGCAGTTTTCCCAGTATTCGCGCCTTGCTGGAACCCATGTTCGGCTTGATGCGATATATGCCCGCACCAGCATTCATCCCCCTGCTAATTCTCTACTTGGGAATCGGCGAAGAACCCAAAATAATGCTGATATTTATCGGCGTCTTTTTCTTCAATTCGCTGATGGTGATGGATACAGTCAAGTTTGTTCCCAAAGACTTGATCGAAGCTACTTATATGTTGGGCGGCAATCGCTGGGAAATCCTGACTCAAGTTATTTTTCCCCACGTTTTGCCGGGAATTCTTGATGCTAGCCGCATCAACCTAGCTGCGGCTTGGCAATTGGTAATCGTCTCGGAATTGATTGCGGCAACCGAAGGTTTAGGCCGCCGGATCAGCGTCGCAGGTCGATTTCTCCGAACCGATGAAATTTTTGTGGGGCTGATTGTCATTGGGGCGATCGGACTGACTTTTGACTTGCTTTTTCAATATCTGCTGCGGGTTTCTTGTAAATGGTCAAGTCAGAAACAGTAAGCAGATGTTAAAAGTCAGAATGGTGTAATTTTTTTACTTACAATACAGAGGATAAACTCATGTTTCTACAAATCAACAACCTGCACAAAAACTTTGAAACGAAAAAGGGTAAATTAGTTGTCCTCAAGGACATCAATATGAGCATCAAGCAAGGCGAATTTATCTGCGCGGTAGGCGCATCTGGTTCCGGCAAATCTACTCTGTTGAGGCAGATTGCAGGATTGGACAAGCCGACAACAGGCGAAGTGAAAATTGATGGCAAGGAAGTTGTTTCGCCTGGGCCGGATCGAGGTATGGTATTTCAGCATTACACTCTTTTTCCTTGGATGAACGTGCAGGAAAATGCCGAGTTTGGCCTCAAACTTCAAGGTCTGTCCAAGAAAAAGCGGCGCGAACAAGCGAGCTATTATTTGAGTGTGGTAGGATTGACGCAGTTTGCTTCGTCGCTACCGAAGGAATTGTCGGGCGGGATGAAACAGCGGGTGGCGATCGCCCGCGCCCTCGCTTCTGAACCTAAAGTGTTATTAATGGATGAACCTTTCGGCGCCTTGGATATCCACACTAAAGAATCGATGCACGAATTCATGCTCGATTTGTGGCGCCGCACTCAGATTACAATCTTTATGATTACCCACGATGTCGAAGAAGCGGTGTTTCTTTCCAATCGGATTTATGCTTTGGGCGCTCGTCCCGGTACAGTGAGAAAGGAAATGTCGATTAATTTGCCCGATCGCACTCCCAGCATTAAACGCCACGCCAAATTCCACGATTACCGCGACGAACTCATGGATTTGATGCGGAAACACGGACAGGAAGCAGTTGCAATGGCTGCTTAAATAGAAATAGGTTTGTATAGCCTTTCTCAGGTAAATGAGGTACTCGTGGGCATTGGGTATTGGGCATTGGGCATTGGGCATGGGCATAGAACTCTCCCCCATACCTCACCACGCTTGAAAACCGCTATAAATATTACTTTGGGATCAGGCGGGTTGACCAGCTAATATCATGTCCGGTTGAATAGTTATAATACTTTTGTCCCATCATGCCCGATGCCCGATGCCCGATGCCCGTATAGGATTTATAAGTAATTAACCGGACTTGATATAAGACATACTATTGTTTTATTTCGCTGACCTACCCAAATACATCAAGAGGAACTTATGGTGCAACTATCATCGATCGACCCAAACTCACAAATTGATTCAAGCCTCGTATTAATCGAAGAAACCGTACCGGGCGGCGCGTACTGGTCGGGAGTCATCAAGCGGGGAAACACCCTGCGAATCACCGATTTAGAAGGCTCTCGCGGCGTTTCCATGCTGTGCTACAACGCCGACAATGCGATCGAACGTTTCAACGCAGCAGACACCGCCAAAATTCAATTCAACGCCTTTCTCAAACAAGGCATGGCGATCTACACAGACATGGGACGCATCCTATTTTCCATCACCCAAGACACCTCCGGCTGTCACGATTTGCTAGGAGGATGCAGCAACGCCATTAGCAATGCCAAAAAATACGGCGAAGGAGACTGGAAAAACTCCCGCGACAACTTCCTCAAAGCCCTAAGTCGGTGGGGATTGGGTAAAAAAGATATCATGCCCAACCTCAACTTATTTACTCGCATTGCCGTCAAACCAGACGGCACGATGGAGTTTCGCGAAGGCTGCGAAAAACCGGGTAGTTTTATCGATTTGCGAGCAGAAATGAACGTATTGACCATTATCTCTAACTGCCCCCACATCCTGCATCCGGGTTCAACTTACGATCCAAAACCCATCCAAATTCAGATTGTGAAAACCCCCGCACCCGCACCAGACGACTTGTGCCGCGCCGCCAACCCGGAAGCCGTGCGCGGCTTCATCAACACCGATGCTTTGTTCGTGCAATAGACTCGATTCCAGCACTCAATATTGTCCGCACCAATCTGCGGTGAAAAATTCTGCAATTCCATCACAAAAAGTGAACCATGACTGCAACTACCCAACAAATCCTCGATCCAAAAACAGCAATTTATAACGAAGTTTTACCAGCCAGACATCCCTGGTCTCGCGTCATCAAAAAAGGACAGATTCTTCGGATTGTAGATTTAGGCGGAAATCAAGCAGTAGATTTTTTAGTTTACAATGCCGATGACCCTTCCGAACGCTACAGCGCCCCCGATACGATCGTCAATCAAGGCAACATCTTTGTCACTACAAACAGCCAACTCATTTCCAACGAAGGGCGAACCCTGATGACCATAATTGCTGACTCCTGCGGGCGGCACGATACCTCCGGCGGCGCCTGTAGCTGCGAGAGCAATTCGGTGCGGTTTGGGCTAGATAAAAAATACCAGCACGCCTGTGTTGAAAATTTCCTCGCCGCAATTCTTCCCCACGGTTTGGGCAAGCGAGATTTAGTCAGCAATATCAACTTCTTTATGAATGTTCCGGTTAGCGAAGATGGCACTCTTGAAATTGTTGACGGCATCTCCGATCCGGGAAGTACAGTTGATTTGCGAGCAGAAATGAACGCGCTAGTTGCTATTTCTAACTGCCCGCAAATGAACAACCCTTGCAATGCTTACAATCCTACGCCGATTCAGTTAATTGTTTGGGATTCCGTGTAATCTGAAAATATCTAATTATTAGGACTTACGCACTCCGAACCAATAAACCGGGTTTTTTAACCGAGATTGAAGGTTTTAAGCAATTATTTTGGTGGACAAACTCGGTTTCTGACCCCCCTGAATAATCGATTGCCAATTAGCAATTACAGGACTTACGCACGGGGACTAAAGAAACCGGGTTTTTTAACCGAGATTAAGGGTTTAAACTAAATATAATGGTTAAAAAACCCGGTTTCCGAATACTCGTGCGTAAGTCCAAAATTACCAATGCCCAATGCCCAATGCCCAATGCCCAATGCCCAATTCCCAATTCCCTAAATGTTTAACAAAGTTTTGATTGCCAATCGCGGTGAAATTGCCTGCCGAATTATCCGCACACTCGATCGCCTCGGAATTGCTTCAGTAGCAGTATATTCTGAAGCCGACGCCCGCGCCAAGCACGTTTTCGCCGCCAGCGAAGCCGTTTGTATCGGTGCAGCCGCGGCAGCCGAGAGTTATTTGCGGTTCGATCGCATTCTCGAAGTTGCGCGCCAAACAAAAGCTCAAGCCATCCATCCGGGTTACGGTTTTTTGAGCGAAAATGCTGAATTTGCCGAAGCTTGTGCAAGCGAAAATATTGCATTTATCGGCCCGACTCCGAGTCAGTTGCGCTGCTTTGGATTGAAGCACACCGCGCGGGAAATAGCCGCTGCAAATCAAGTGCCGCTAACTCCCGGAAGCGAACTTTTAGCAAGTTTAGAGGATGCCCAAAAAGCGGCTGGGGCGATCGGCTATCCGGTAATGCTCAAAAGTACCGCAGGCGGCGGTGGCATCGGTTTGCAGGCTTGTTTTGGCGATCGAGATTTGGCAGAAGCCTTTGAAAAAGTACAGCGTTTGAGTCAAAGCAATTTTAAACAAAGCGGCGTTTTTTTAGAGAAATACATTCAAACAGCCAGACACATAGAAGTCCAAATCTTTGGAGATGGCAAAGGAAATGTCATAGCCTTGGGCGAGCGAGATTGTTCGGTGCAGCGGCGCAATCAAAAAGTAATTGAAGAAACCCCCGCCCCTGGTATTACCGACGAACAGCGAAATCAGTTATACGGTGCAGCAGTGCGGCTCGGAAAAGCGGTAAATTACCAGTCAGCCGGGACTGTTGAATTTGTATTTGATGTCGAGGCGAAACAGTTTTATTTTTTGGAAGTCAACACGCGCTTACAAGTCGAACACGGCGTTACTGAAGCTGTCAACAACATCGACCTTGTTGAGTGGATGGTAAAACAGGCTTCTGGAGATTTGTTCCCCCTGGAAGAGTACCGCTATCGGCCGCAGGGACACTCTATTGAGGTGCGAATTTATGCGGAAGATGCCGGCAAGAATTTTCAGCCGAGTTCCGGGTTGCTGAATAAAGTTGCGTTTCCCGAAAACGTCCGCTGCGACAGTTGGATAGAAACCGGGACGGAGGTTACTCCTTTTTACGATCCGCTGCTAGCCAAAGTAATCGTTTGCGGGGATAATCGAACCCAGGCGATCGTAAAACTAAAAGCTGCTTTAGATGCCAGTGAAATAGCGGGAATTGAAACTAATTTAGATTACCTCCGCCAGATTTTGGACGATTCCCGATTCAGCCGGGGCGAACTGAGCACGCGCTTTTTAAACTCTTTTGAATACGCACCTTTAACGATCGATGTATTGGATGGGGGAACCTACAGCAGCATTCAGGATTATCCGGGGCGGATTGGCTATTGGGATGTGGGCGTGCCGCCTTCTGGGCCGATGGATCATCTGGCATTTCGATCGGCAAATCGTTTAGTAGGAAATCCCGAATCGACAGCAGGATTGGAATTCACAGCTACAGGTCCAACTCTGCGCTTTAATGCCGATACAGTTATTAGTTTAACTGGTGCAACTATGAAGGGAACGCTAAACGGCGAACCCGTGCCGTTTTGGACGGCAATTCCCGTAAAAGCTGGCAGCATTCTCAAGTTAAAAGCCATTCAAGGCGGCGGCTACCGCACTTATTTAGCAGTAAAGCACGGCTTTAATGTCCCCGATTATTTGGGCAGCAAATCAACTTTTGTACTGGGCAAATTTGGCGGACACGCGGGCCGCACGCTGCGTCCGGGAGATGTGCTTAAACTGCATCAAACGGCAACTCTGGAAGCAGAATTATCTTTGCCTCCGGAACTAATTCCCACCTACAGAAATAATTGGGAAATCGGCGTTTTGTACGGGCCTCATGGCGCGCCGGATTTCTTTACTGAGTCAGACATAGAAATGTTTTTCTCTACAGAATGGCAGGTGCATTACAACTCGACGCGGACGGGCATTCGGCTGATCGGCCCGAAGCCCACCTGGGCGCGTCAAGACGGCGGAGAAGCGGGTTTGCACCCGTCTAACATTCACGATAATGCTTACGCGATCGGCACGATCGATTTTACGGGGGATATGCCTGTAATTCTCGGTCTTGACGGCCCGAGTTTGGGAGGTTTTGTCTGTCCTGCTACTATTGTGCAGTCGGAATTGTGGAAAATCGGGCAACTAAAACCGGGGGACAGCATTCGCTTTCACTGTTTGAGTTTTGCTGAAGCTTTGCAGCGGGAATTAGCACAAAATCTGCAAATTGCTACTTTTAGTTTGCCTGTTTTTAGGAAAAATGCGGAGGAATTGCCCGCAGTTTCCGCTTCTCCAATTTTGCACGAAATTCCCGAATCTCCGGGACAGGTTGCTGTTACTTACCGTCAAGCTGGGGATAAATATATTCTAGTTGAATACGGCCCCTTGGTGCTGGATTTAAATTTGCGTTTTCGGGCGCACGCATTGATGGAACAGTTGAAAGCAAATCCGTTGCCGGGTGTTATCGAATTAGTGCCGGGAATGCGATCGCTCCAAATTCACTTTGAGGGCAGCCAGATTTCGCAACAGCAGCTAATGCAGGCGCTGATTGCGGCGGAGGCGGAACTTCCGGCGATCGAGGATTTGGAAGTGCCGGCGCGAATTGTGCACTTGCCTTTATCTTGGGAAGATGAATCGACGCTGTTGGCCATTGAAAAATATATGCAGTCTGTGCGATCGGATGCACCTTGGTGTCCCAGCAATATTGAGTTTATTCGCCGCATAAACGGGCTTGACAGCATCGAACAAGTCAGAGAAATTGTATTTAATGCTAGCTATTTAGTGATGGGTTTGGGAGACGTTTATTTAGGCGCGCCCGTCGCAACTCCCCTCGACCCGCGCCACCGTTTGGTTACTACTAAATACAATCCCGCCCGCACTTGGACTCCTGAAAATGCAGTTGGCATTGGCGGCGCGTATTTGTGCGTTTACGGGATGGAAGGGCCGGGAGGTTATCAATTTGTCGGCCGCACGGTGCAAATGTGGAATCGGTTCAAACAAACGGCGGATTTCCAGTCTGGTAAACCTTGGCTTTTGCGCTTTTTTGACCAAATCCGATTTTATCCGGTTTCTCATGAGGAATTGCACCGCTGTCGGGAAGAATTTATCGAAGGGAAGTTTAAATTAAAGGTTGAGGAAATTACTTTTAATTTGAGAGAATACAATGAGTTTTTGCATTCTATTGCTAACAATGCGGCTGAGTTTAAAGCGCAGCAGCAGGCCGCATTTAATGCAGAGCGCGATCGCTGGGCCGCATCCGGGGAATTTGACGCTGAATCTGCCGCAGAATCCTCGGCGGATGTGGCTTCTGAAACGGCGGCGGAGGTTGTTTTGCCGATCGGTTGTGAGGCAGTTGTCGCCCACGTTTCGGCCAATGTTTGGCAGGTGCTGGTTAATGTGGGAGATACGGTTGCAGAGGGCGATCGCCTGTTAATTTTGGAAGCGATGAAAATGGAAATTGCTATTACTGCTGATGTTGCGGGCACTGTTGCCGAGTTGTTTTGTCAAAAGGGACAAACGGTGACAGCCGGACAAATTCTCGTGGCTGTTCAACCGAATTAATCCCTCTGTTGTCAGTTCGGGGAAAGTAGAAGCCGTTGGATAATTGCGGGATGATTTTGATTGTTTTGTGGGATGGGATATCGTAGCCAGTCAGGTGTATTTTCACTGAAGGCGAGACACCCCACAAGAATCATCATCAAATTGTGCAACCCGGCTCATTTAATGAAGGTTTAGCAGCAGTTAGGGCTTCAAAAGGGTGCGGATACATCAATCAAACAGGCTAGTGGGCGATCGCCCCCAAGTTTCCGCTGTCGGCAGTTTTTCAGAAGGCTTAGCCGCTGTCAAGCGCGATAGCAAATCTGGCTTCATCAATCAAGCTGGAAAGCTGGTTATTTAGCAGGTTCGATGCTCTGTTTAGGCTTTAAATTTGTTTGAATCTCGTTAACTTAACTCCAGCAGCCCAGAATTGACGGGCAAACCATCCTGAAATACCAGCAATTCTCCCGGCTGAATTTGCGTCCAAACTTCGTTATCTGTCAGCGGAAAAGTCGCAATAACAGCCACGCGATCGTCCTCCTTGGTCAATTCCCGGAAATCGACAGTTACATCTTCGTCGATCGAGTGAGCGCTAGCAAAAGGTGCTTGTCGCACAATATAATGCAGATTAGTAGAACAATGGGTGAACAAGTGTTCTCCATCGGAAAGTAAATAATTAAAAATTCCGTGTTCTGCCAAACTTTTAGTAATTTCCTCCAAAACCGGGTAAATTTCCGCTACAGCAGGCTTACTTTGAGGAAAAGAGGAGCGCAGCTTTTCTAATATCAAACAGAATGCTTTTTCGCTGTCAGTTTTACCAACCGGTTTGTAAACTCCGGCACATTCTGGATAAAAGTTTTCGAGATTGCCGTTGTGAGCAAACACCCAATAACGTCCCCAAAGTTCCCGAATAAAAGGGTGGCAGTTTTCCAAAGCAATTGCGCCTTGCGTAGCTTTGCGGATGTGAGCAATGACGTTAGTTGAATGAATGGGATAGCGGCGCACTACTTCAGCAACCGGAGAAGCAATCGCAGGTTTTGAGTCTATAAAAAGGCGACATCCTAAACCTTCAAAGAAAGCAATTCCCCAACCGTCTTGATGAACGTCTGTTCTGCCACCTCTTGCAGAAAAACCCTCAAAAGAAAAGCAAATATCTGTTGGAACATTGCAGTTCATTCCCAGTAATTGGCACATAGCTTTTAAATCTCTGGAGTTTGAATGGATGTCGCAGCTATTGGCAGCTACAGACTTGCGATTATACTATTATAGTATGAATTGATTTAGCCTTATAAAAAAAACACAATAATTTTGGATTTTCAACCATAATGCTACTTAAATTTTAAAAAATGCGTGAAGCCAAGCTATCCCGAACGCGCGTGCGAACCCGTTGCGGTAGGGAATCGCCCAAAATTCAATCGCGTTCCCCGCAGAACAGTCTTCATCGTTCCCTTTGTCTTGCAATTTTTTTAATTAAATTCATGTAAGATTCAATTTTCTGGGGGAAAATCTGAAAGTTGTTTGATATCCTTCAAAACTATTTGAGGCTTCCCTTTGTACTGTTCTACCTTCCCACTGACATACACATATCCCCGTCCCAGACCTGCATAACGTTTCTCAATTAGCCGCTTCAATGGAGCCATTTCATCAGTTTCAGCATCCGGTATCCACAAATCTAATTTATGATAAACTGAGCCAGCATAAATCAGAGCGCTACCGCCGATCCATTTAGTAATTCCCGCCTGCAAATCGCAGAAAATAGTAATAGATTTAGCTTTCTCAGAAGCAGCTAATATTTTCGGGTAGTGCAACCTCAAAGAAAGCGCTCCTGCCGTTGCTTCCGACAACCGAAACTCTTCAACAATCGAGCCTCGCATCGACCACCAAGGCAGTAAATTAGCATAGTTGCGAGAAGGAATTTTGGCATTAATAATCGGATTCCAAATCATCAGATTGTAAGCTTTTGCTGCCGATTCTGCTTCAGTCATTTGGCGGTGATACAATCTGGAGCGCCCGTATTTGACAAAGTAGGGACTCCAGCCTTCTTCAATCAGTTTAAGATTGTAATTTTCTCCATTTTTATGTACGTAACAGAGGAGACGCCCGTAGTTGTCGCGGTGTTTTTGTAGAGCCACTTCAACCGCATCGTCTGTATCAAATTCTATGTCAATTTGAGCAAGTCCGCCATCTGCTGTGGCGAAGTATTTTTTAGCCATTTCCGTACCTGCTTTCCCCGCCGCAGTTACAGGTTTGGAGCCTCCCGGATGACTTTCTTCTGTATCGACGCAAATCAGCCGCAGAGACTCGGTTTTGCCGTTGAGAGAAATTTTGATGCTGTCGCCATCAACTACTTTAGTTATTTGCAGGCTCGGAATTCTGGTTGCCATATTTTCAACCCTGTTGCACTTAAGATTTCATGCAGGTATCGGTTGAATCATACACGAGTTCGCTATCAATAGCAACTGTAATTTTTGTTGTTTGTATTAATATTTGTCAACTGTGGCGTATTTTATTAAGTCGGGGAAAAAATATCGAAAATCTGATTCTAAGCGCTGATAGTTAGCTGTCAAATCTTCTATGCCGCTTGCCAAGTTATTTGTCCGCTTGACTCGGGCCGACATTCTTGTAAGAGTGATGCCGATTTCGGCAATTTCCTGATAAGATGAAAGCAAGTCGCGGGCAATTATTGTTGGCAGCACCCGCTGGAGAGATTCAGGCAATATATCGCGATTGTCTTGCAGGACTTTATAGACATGGCGAGAAAAATCGGGAAGCGGAATTTCTGAATATTCCAGCCAATTTTTAGCTAAGAAGTGGTCGTAAAACACGTCAATCAAAACTCCCGCAAACCTGCGTCTCTCGGCACAAACAAGGCTTTTACTCGATCGCACTATTGGGTGAGAGTCCGTGTAGGTATCTACTTTGCGGTGCAAATCGATGCCTTTTCTAATTTCATCGGAATAAAGGTTGACAGCCGTTCCTTTGACAAAATCTCCTAAGAGGTTGCCAATCAGGGATTCTGGCGTGCCTTTTGATAAGAATAGATGAGCCAAATAATTCATTGCTACAGTAAAAATATCTAAGATAGCATAAGGAGAAAGAATAATGGCTGTTCTGGAATGTGTAAAACCGGGTGCTAAACTCGGTCAAATTATTCTTGCCGTTGATCTTACTGTTGCCGGTGCTGTCGATCGCATTTTAGCAAAAATTCAAGACTTAGGATATGACCCAGAAATCCGTCATGTCAACTATCCGTCTGGAGTTCACGTCTTGGCAATTCTCAAAGACGAACAGCATTCAGAAGCAGTCGATGATGACTACTTGTTAGAGGAGTGGCTGCAAGTAAGATCGGAAATAAACCCCGATGCGGTTCATTTGTGGCGCGGCAAATAAACCAATTAACAATTAAACCGCAGATAAACGCAGATAAACGCAGATGATCTGATGGGAAATTCATCTGCGTTCATCCGCGTTAATCAGCTAAAATCTGCGGTTGCATACCCCTACGAACCTCCCCGCAACTTATCTAAAACCGTCCGGTCTTCCAAAGTCGAAGTATCCCCAGAAACCTCTTCTCCCGCAGCTAAAGAACGCAGCAACCGCCGCATAATTTTACCACTTCGCGTTTTCGGCAAAGCATCGGTAAATCGAATTTCGCCGGGACGGGCGATCGCCCCAATTTCCTTAACAACGTGCTGCTTCAATTCCTTAGCCAATTCATCGCTAGGTTGCTGGGAGTTGTCCAGCGTGACAAAAGCCACAATATCCTCACCTTTAATCTCATCAGGTTTACCAACAACCGCAGCTTCCGCCACCGCTGGATGCGATACCAAAGCTGACTCGACTTCCATTGTGCCGAGTCGGTGTCCGGCCACATTAATTACATCGTCAACGCGGCCCATTACCCAGAAATAACCGTCTTTGTCCTTGTGCGCGCCGTCCCCTGCAAAGTACACAAATTCGCCATCTTTCGGGTGCAAATATTCCCAATAGGTGCGGCGAAAACGGTCTGGATCGTTGTAAAGTGTACGCATCATTCCCGGCCAAGGATGTTTCACCACTAAATAACCGCCGCTTTCGTTAGTTACTGGTTCGCCAGCTTGGTCAACAACATCGACCACAATTCCGGGGAACGGTAGGGTTGCAGAACCGGGTTTTGTAGGAATTGCACCGGGCAAAGCGGTAATCATAATTCCCCCGGTTTCTGTTTGCCACCAAGTATCGACGATCGGACAATTCGAGTTGCCAATTACTCGTTGATACCACATCCAAGCTTCGGGATTGATCGGTTCGCCGACGGTTCCTAACAATCGTAAAGAGGACAAATTGCGCGCGTTGGGCAAGTGTTCGCCCATTTTCATGAATGTTCTGATGGCGGTGGGTGCAGTGTAGAAAACGGTGACGCCGTATTTTTCAATTACATCCCAAAAACAGCCAGGATTTGAAGGGCGAGGAGCACCTTCATACATTAAAGTTGTCGCACCGTTGGACAGCGGCCCGTAGACAATATAACTGTGTCCAGTAATCCAGCCGACATCAGCAGTACACCAGTAAACATCGGTATCTTGGAGGTCGAATATCCATTTGGTTGTCATGTGGGTATAAAGGTTATAACCACCTGTTGTATGGACGACACCTTTCGGTTTGCCGGTACTTCCCGAAGTGTAGAGTACGAACAGCATATCTTCGCTGTCCATCGGTTCGGCGGGGCAGTCGGCGGAGGCGTCTTTTTGCAAGTCGTGCCACCAAAGATCGCGCCCCGGTTCCATGTCAATTTGCTGTTTGGTACGCTGAACTACCAGAACGTTGGTAACGCTGGGTACGGCATTATTTGCTAATGCTTTGTCTACTTGTGTTTTGAGGCCGACGGCGGTATCTTTGCGGAAGCCACCGTCAGCGGTGATGACGAGTTTTGCTTCGCCGTCGTTTAGCCGATCGCGCAATGCTTCTGCACTAAAACCGCCAAAAACAACGCTGTGTACTGCACCGATTCTGGCGCAGGCTAGCATGGCGATCGCAGCTTCGGGAATCATGGGCATATAAATGCCGACGCGATCGCCCTTTTGGACTCCCAATTGTTTGATGACGTTCGCCATTTGGCAGACTTCGCGGTGGAGTTGCGCGTAGGTGAGTGTGCGGGAGTCTCCGGGTTCGCCTTCCCAAATCAGGGCGGCTTTATTTTTGCGCCAAGTGGTTAAGTGGCGATCGAGACAATTGTAAGAAATGTTAATTTTGCCGTTGACAAACCATTTAGCAAAAGGCGGTTGCCAGTCGAGCACGGTATCCCAGTTTTGGAACCAGTGCAATTCTTGGGTGGCGAGTTCTGCCCAGAAGGCTTGGGGGTCAGCTTTGGCTTTGTCGTAGATGGCTTGGTACTCTTCTAGGCTTTTGATGTGAGCTTTTTGAGAGAATTCAGCAGGCGGCTGAAATAGGCGTTTTTCATGAAGAATTGATTCGATGGTATCTTGTGACATTGCTTTTAACTTTAACTTCAATTAGTCTTTGTAACTATTGTTTGCATAAGTTGGGGCAAAAGTATGTTTATTTTCCTTAAGACTTTGGGTAATTTTGTAAGAGGTTGAGAGGTTGTTCTTTTTTTGTTCGCCGATGAATGCCGATTAACGCAGATGAAGAGGATTTTTTAGCCTATTTAATGCTTGATTATTGTTACTAATTATTGTGCTACATTTTTTATAGTTTTTGGTAAGTTATATCAGCTATAATTAGGTAGTTAGTAAAATTTAATTAAATTAAAGCTATGACCCAAAATTTAGAAGCAAGCCAACTTTCGCTAAACGACGTTCGCCGCCTTCTCAAATTGGAAAGACAAACAGGAGGAGGTTTTACTGATTTTTTCTCTCTGGAACCTCTGACGGATTTTGAACAGCAGCAACTGTGGGAAATCAGCAATGACTTTTGGCGGTATCTAGAAGCAGGTAAAGTGTCTGAAGAATTGGTTAAGTTTTTAGCACTTTCACCGTTAATGAGATTAACGGGATTTTTTAAAGTTCCTGTGGTGCTGACAATGGAAGATAGCATCCCGATCGAGGTTGAGGATGGGGATACTTTAATTAAAGGGCGCTTGGATATTTTAGCGGTAAATCAGCCGGATGCAGAGCTCGCGGCGGCACAGTTTTGGATTTTGGTAGTGGAGGCGAAAAATAGTGCGATCGATCCTTGGGCCGGTTTGCCGCAATTGCTGACTTATGCTTATAAAAGTTTGCAGCAGCAATCGTCTGTTTGGGGATTGACGACGAATGGACGTAACTATCAGTTTGTGTATCTGACGCGCGGCAATCCTTGTACTTATCAGATTTTACCAGACTTGAGTTTGACTGACAGGGAGCGATCGCTCTTGTTGGCGCAAGTGTTGAAAGCTATTTGCAAGTTGCAGAATGTGCAGTTACAGTTGGCTTAATCTCTCAGGTGAAAATCTGTGCTTACCCATACTGCCTAGACAGATATTCTGTAACATCGGGGGAAACACCTTTAGTCGCTAATCGCCCTCTATCGCTGGCTCCAAATGTTGTTAACTTCTGTTTAGAAACTGCCGCTTTAATAATAAATTAAGATTTGTTAAAAGTTTGCTCTCTTGAGTGACAAACTACAATTTGTTCTCTAAAATAAGATAGAATTTGACCCGGAAACTGAAGGTAAGAAAATGTCTGAACTTAGACAAAATTTAATTACCAGAGATTGGGTTATCATCGCCACCGAAAGGGCGACAAGACCGGATCAATTCGCTAACAAAAAAAAGTGCGAAATATTAGTGCCACCGCACCGTGCCGATTGCCCGTTTTGCGTGGGAAATGAGGAAGATGGAACCTTAGAAACTTGCCGTTTGGGCGATTCCCTACGGGATAGCTTCGCTTCACGCACTGGCTGGAAAGTCAGGGCAATTCGCAACAAATATCCCGCCCTCTCCCCGACAGCAGAATGGATGAGGATATCATCGGGAATTCACCGCACGATGGCGGGAATCGGCATTCACGAGGTAATTGTAGAACATCCGCGACACGATTTGACGACAGCTTTGTTGAGTGTGGAAGAAGTTGCCAACATACTTTTAGTATACCGCCAGCGCTATGTAGAAATTAGAAAAAATTCTTACATTGAAACAATTATTATCTTCAAAAATCACGGCGAAACTGCCGGAACTTCTCTGGAACACCCCCACTCGCAGATAGCAGCGACGCCAGTTGTACCCAGCCAATTTCGTAGCCGCATCGACGAAGCTATTAGATATTTTGATGACACCGGAGAATGTCTGTTTTGCCGGACTTTGGAAGATGAATTAGCGGCGAAGGAAAGAGTGATTTGTGAGAGTGAACATTTTGTGGCTTTTATCCCTTACGCTGCACTTTCACCGTTTCACACTTGGATTTTTCCGCGCCGGCATTCCTCTTCGTTTGATGAAATTACTGATACGGAAATTACGGATCTTGCTGATACTTTGAAAACTGTACTGGCTAAGTTTTATTACGGATTGAACAATCCCGATTACAACTATAATATTCGATCTGTGCCGATCGCCCAACGGGCAACAAAATACTTTCACTGGTATATCGCAATTATTCCCAGAGTCACCAAGCAAGCTGGGTTTGAGTTGGGCAGCGGGATGTTTATCAATACTGCTTTGCCCGAAGAAAGTGCGGCGTTTTTGCGATCTATCGAAATTCCTACCGACAGTAATTTCCTCCCCATCTAAAGTATCCTACATCACAACAGTCAAATTTACTTCAAATTGAGGTGGAAATGCACGCAGGCAGTCTGAATTGCGAGTCTGTCTTGGGGGAGGAAAGTGATATTATTTGAGATTTGATATTTGAGATTAAAAAATTGGGGATCAAGAATGATCTAAGGGTTTAGATCACCCGGCTACAGTTGCATTCTTTTGTGAAAGTGGTATCATTTACGAGCTCAACTTATGAAGGTACAAATACTTAGGGATTGTACCAAACTCACAATAAACTTTCGACATACTGCCAGCCGTCGTCGCTAAAAGTAGCTCTCAACATATCTCTAATTTTGGCATCGATCGATAATATCCCCTCACCGGAGTCACAATTCTCGCCGATGTCGCAACTGTCTTCAGACATATGTTCTTGGATGTGGGCCAGAGTATCGGCGAAATTAGCCAGAAAATAATGTTCGTGCACCCACGCTGTCGGATCGGGTATTTCTGCACTCCCAAAAGCTCGATCGACTAAATCTTTTTTGGCAACATCGTCAGTCTGGTTTTTCATGTTGAGTTCGATTTAGGTAGATTTTGTAACTTATCCCATTTTAACCTTAATTGTCAACAGAATCGCGCTCCCGATCGACCACAGCAGTGACAAATTTGTGTAGTTTGTGCGATCGCGATCCTAATTTTTTGGTCGATCGCGTGTTATTATACTACCTCACACTCCGTGACCAATAATTTTCACCTCTGGTAAAATACACTTGGGCATCATTCCGTGAACTCCTTTTTGAGGATTGTTGACAGCCTGCGTAATCCGAAAATTTACCGCGAGGGAACACAAAACATAAGCATCTTCCTCTTGGAAACCTGCAAACTTTTGCAGCCAATAAACCGTCTGTTTTACCGCCATCTCAAACGCTTCATCTAATGTTCTACCAAATCCCATAATCACAATATGAGTGGGCGTTTCTGCAAACGGAAATATCAGAAATAAATCCTTGCGTAAGATGATTTGAATAGTCCCATTCATCGAAGTTTCTATAGCAGTACCGTCAACTTCACCATCTCCTTGTGCCGAATGTCCGTCGCCGATGGACAGTAAACCGCCCCGCATAAAAACAGGTAAAAATAACCGCGTTCCTGCTTGGAGTTCCTGATTGTCCATATTGCCGCCGTAGCGCGCTGGAGGAATAGAAGAACGGTTGATTTCTGCATTGGCAACGCCGATAATTCCAAAAAAAGGATGCAGGGGAATCCGAATGCCGCTACCTGCAGGAAATTCAGCATTTTTTTGCTCTAAATCTAGCGGAATAAACCGCAATTTAGGTTCTGAGAAATACTCCGGTAAAGCTCCCCATCCCGCGCGAATTGCATTAAATCCTACTGATAAACTCGGGTAAACATCCTCAATGTGAATTTCTAAAACGTCTCCCGGTTCGGCATTGTTAACATAAATGGGGCCTGTCAGCAAGTGGGGCCCAGGGCCAACTTTGCGGTTGGGAGGCAAATTCTGACAAATATCTAAAAATTCGGGGGTGAGAAATTCGGGCGGCGCTTTGTCAGCAACATAATATCCTGAATAGGTTTCGATATCGATGCGATCGCCCGAATCCACTCTTAAAGCAGGTTCGATATTCGGAGAAAAACCGCCCAAGTGTACGGTTTTGCAGTTAGCTTTGAGAAGGTGGCGGGTCATGGGATTTTAGATTTTAGATTTTAGATTTTAGATTGAAGGAAGGGTGTTAAGAATGTTATATCGTAAGTCTCAATCATTTTTGATAATTTTTTTTAAGGAACCGCAGAGGGCGCAGAGGGCGCAGAGAAAGAGAATTGAGAGATCAGAAGATGTGAAAAAATGGTTGAAGTTTGTTAGATGGAAAATATTTTACTAATTTCTTAACTTTTTGATAATGTTGGTAGTTTAAAATTTCCAGTTGGCGGGGCGGGTTTATATGTATTTGGGGGGGGACTTCTGTTTGGCTTCTGAAACGCGCCCCTACAAAATAATGGCTAATGACTTATGTTGACACCATTGCCCAATAAAGTAGAAATTTCTCAAGGTTATTCTCGCAATCCCTGGTTTTTTGGTGTTTTGATTTTGATTGTCCTATTGCTAGGTTTCATGATGCAATCTTACCTTAACAAACCTCAGCTTTTAACCGATCCGTTTTTGCAACTTCCAACAGCAAACTCGGTGCGAGTTGTCTGGTTCACCGAGTTTCCTGGTACTCGCAACACAGTTGATTACGGCGAAAATTTGAATCAAGTTGTGACGGCAAATACTACCAAGCTAAGCCACACTCGCGAAGACAAAGACTCGCGCATCTCCGATGAAATCAAACAAAGCATAATTGACAGCAATCCAATTGTCCGCGACATCTGGCGCCACGAAGCAGAAGTCCCCAATTTAATGCCCGGTGTTCGCATTCCTTATCGAGTTACCAGCCAAAGGAAAGACGGCGCATCTGTTAGCAGCAAATTTTTCACTTTTTCTCCCACACCAGCAGCAGGAAGTGCGCTCAAAATTCTCCTAACTTCCGACCATCAATTGATGCCTATGACAGCAGCAAATCTCCAGAAAGTAGCCGAAACAATTGGGAGAGTTGACGCAGTTTTTATGGCTGGGGATTTAATTAATATACCCGATCGCGCTTCCGAATGGTTTGACGATTACCGAGGCCGCGCCTTCTTTCCCGCTTTGCAAGGTCGCGCATTTTCCGAACTGGACAAAAACGGCATCAAAACCGTTTACAGCGGCGGCGAACTGATCCAACACGCGCCTTTATTTCCCGCCATTGGCAATCACGAAATCATGGGTCGCTTTGCAACCCACAGCAAACTTGATGACCAATTTAACGATCCTTTTCCCCGCGCCGCTGCCGAGAAAATATACGCTCAACGTCCTGCATCTTTGAATCCCAATAATGACCCTTCAGTGCGCGAAATATGGCTGAAAAACAATACTTTTAATAGCGATACCTATGACGAGATTTTCAATTTACCGGGAGGCAAAAATTACTATGCTGTGACTTTTGGGGACGTGCGGCTAGTGACTTTATACGTTGCGAATATCTGGCGGACTCCGAATTTAGATCCGGGTGCCAGAGGCAGGTATCGCGAACGGGACGCAGATTTTAATAATCCCGAAAAATGGGGATACGGACAGCATATTTTTGAGCCGATTGTCAAGGGTAGCGCTCAATATAATTGGCTGCAACAAGAGTTAAAAAGTGCGGAATTCCAGCAGGCAAAATATAAAATTGTGATGTTTCACTACCCGCCGCATTCTCTGGGTGACAATATTGTACCGGCTTATACTGACCCAGTGCAAATAGTCGATCGCGCTCTCGATGGCGAGATTAAAATGGTGCGTTACGAGTATCCGAAACAGCAAGATTATCTGATTCGGGATGTAGTGCCGCTACTAGAAACAGCGGGCGTGCAGTTGGTATTCTACGGACATTCGCACTTGTGGAATCGGTTTGTCAGTTCCAGCGGAATGCACTTTTTGGAGACTTCTAATGTGGGCAACAGTTACGGTGCTTTTGCGGGGGAAAAGCGCCGATTTGTGCCGCCGGCATATCGGGAAGATTACAGCGCTATTGGAGATCCGAACGGATTGGAACCTGTGGTGCCGACTGTTGCGCCTTTGTTGGGAGAAGACGGGCGGCCGCTGCCGTATATTGATAGCAATGATATTACGGCTTTTACTATTTTTGATACGGGGGAGGGTACGGTTAGCAGCTACTATTTTGATACGCGGAAACCGGAGTCTGAAGTGGTGAAGTTTGATGAGTTTAAGTGCGAAAGGTAAGGGCACGGCGTTGCCGTGTCCCTACAGATATCTGAGTCAACTGAGATGTTGCACTATTCTCAATTAGCTGTTTAGCAACGGGCCGGAGAGCCCGTTCCACAATAACATTGAGTTTTGTGGAACAGGCCTCTTGCCTGTTCTTAAGAATGCTGCAAGATGTAATACCAAGTTGCATTGTGATGTAGAATCTAGTTGAGGGTGATAAATGTCAAATAATTTGGAAATTTCCGAAAATATTCGGCTGTTGACTCAACCGTCTTATAGCCCCAAATTAATGCCCGTTGAACATCTGTGGGAAGATTTACGAGAAAACTACTTTAATAACCGAATATTCAAGTCAATGTCTAAGGTAGTCGATGAACTTTGTCATGGACTTGTCAATCTAGCATCTAATCCGGAACGCTTGCGCTCAATGACTTATTTCCCACATTTTAGAATAAGCTCTTTGAAAGCAACTTAGTATCAGCTTATACAACAGACCTACAATGTTCGCTGGAAAAAAAGTCGAGCTAATCGCTCACTGAAAACGTGTTAATACTTTGTTCAAACGTTGGCCTGCGCTGTTCAAATTCCTCAGCAGTGGTAGAGAATGCAACAATCCACATATTGCTCCCTTGCTTAATCGTGTAGATTATCTGTTTGGCAGTTACACCGGAAATTGTTGCTTCTATCACGATCTGACCTGCCTGATAGCGGTCAAGCGACACTTTCTTCTGCTCCACGACACGAAATTCGCTGGGTAATTGTTTAGGAATCAGATCCAAGTATGTATCTATTGTCACTGTAGGTCCAACTGACTCTATAGCAATAGCGACATTACTCAGAAAACCTGCTTTACTAACCTTCGAGTCAAAAGCCCAGATGACGAATGCGGATGGATTCTGTTTGAGTGACTGAGCTACCTGCTGATAGTAGGGCCCCAAAGATTCCAGCTTCTGAACCACCACGTCCAGATATTGGCTGAGATCTCCGCCGCTATAACTCTCCGGTAACTGCAATTGTACACCGCGTCCCTCAAATTTTTTCCAACCTGGGATGGTCGTGGTTTGTGTGGGGACAAAGGGACTTGATGTTTGTTGAGAGGTTTGTGGCTGCTTGCAGCCTATGACTAGGCTTGGTAGCAACAGACAGAGTACCAGCAAAAAGTTTTTCTTATTCATGGAATTACGGTTTATATCCCAATTTGGTATCACTCATGATTGTACGTCTGAACGCAACTTGGTATAAGATGAAACTGAGATGTTGCACCCTTTTTAATTACCTGTTTAGGAACGGGCCGGAGAACCCGTTCCACAAGAAAATTGAGTTGTGTGGAACAGGCATCTTGCCTGTGCTTAACAAAGGTGGAAGATGTAAGATTAAATCTTGTCTTTCGCAGGTGGAACCAAACCAGTTTTATTCAAACCCGCATCAATCTGCCTGAGCAATTTAAAATCGTCTTCGGGTAAGGAATTAACAGGCGAGTGTTTTTCCAGAAACGAGAATGCTTGGCGGAATTCACGCGGCCGGGAGTCGATCGCACTATCGAAATGACAAGGTACAATCCTTTGAAAGTCCCAACTCGCCACTTGATCCACCCAATCAAGAGTTTCCCTCGGCGCGCGGTTGAGAATCAAAGTCTGCAAAATCGGCGCGACAAACAACCGCCCTCCTCCCCGCAAAGCCTCAAAAGATCGCACCCAATCTGTTTTCCACTTGAACGGATACAACCCGAAATAAGCTTTCCTAGAGCGTTCTGGCGCTTTGCGTGCGCTGGCAAATACCTCCGACCACGGTGGCACTTCCAGCACGCTGGGGCTAAAATACATGGCAAATAAGGCGATTCTCTGCCACCCTTTGCGCCGATTTTCGTGGGTGTCTGCCACAATGTCCGAGGCGCTTTCTTTGGCGTGAAACAGCAGCGGGTAAGAGTCGAGTTGGACGATCGCGGGCGGATTTTCGGGAATCGAAACTATGGAATCTGTTAACATCAGCGTGCGCGATCGTCTGTGAAATAACGCAACTTCGGCAAATCTGCCCAAACCGAGGTCGAGGGGGCCGAGAATTGCCCAGTCAAATTGATCCGCTAACGGCGTGTTGCTGCTGTCAAACGGCAGTACAGAGGTGCGTTTCGCCGGCAAACCCAGCCAACTCAGCGGCAAATTCACCGGGAAACTCCACTGCTGCGGGGCGACAAACACCTGCGCTTCGGGAAAACACCTCGCAAAGGGGCCGACAAAAACTTTGTGCTCGATGCCCGAAACCGTTGTCAGCAGGATGTACTTCACCTCGCCGTGCTCTGCTACTAACTCTTTTACCAAGCGGATGCACTCAGGAGTCGGTGCAACGGGGGCGTAGACGAGAAGGCCTTCGGGTTCTAGTTTAATTACTGTCATCCGAATCGGGACGATCACGTAAAAAATGCCTTGTAGCTGGTCAAAAGTCCAGATTGTGTCCTTGACTATTTCCTTGCGGATGGTGCGCCGCTTGCTGTAGGGATAGAGGGGGACAACTGGCCAAAATGCCCAAGAATAGTCCCGATAATCAATCTGTGCTGATGTTGGTATGCCTTCGCCCTCTGCCACTGGTGCGACTCCTTGCCGATTTTTTTGTACGTGCGTGCGATCGAACTGTTTTTATCTTATTTCACTCCTGTTGCGCGGATTCGAGGAGTTGAAACCGGGTTTCACCAGGCCTGGGTGCGAGAACTATTAAACCAACTGTTCAGGATCAATGCCTAGTTCCCGCAACCGCGCCGCTAGTCTTTCCTCTCGCTGTTGAGATTCTGTCAGTTGCTGTTGAGATTCTGTCAGTTGCTGTTGAGCTTCAATTACTTGCTGTTGAGATTCAATCAGTTGCCGTTCCGCCGCCGTCGCCCTTTCACCCGGACTCAAAATCAACCCTCCTTGGGCCGTAAACCACCGCAACCACAACCGATTCATACTCTTATAAGTGCCTTGCCACCAACCTAAACTCAACTGCAACTCAGGAATAAATAACCGCCCATCAATTAATTCTGCCGGTTCATAGTGGCCTCCTACAAGATGAAAAGCTCGCAATTCATCCGTGTAGCGACTGAAAATAAAATAGTAAGGAATCCGCAAAATTTGTTCATAAACTTGCCACTTAGTCGGCGGTTCCCCAGCTTGTTGAACAGTCCGCCCTAAATCTTCATCTTCAGTGCCCGGCGATAGCAATTCCACCACCACAAACGGATTTACCCGTTCTTGCCAAACTACATAACTCAAACGCATATCGCGCCCTTGATAAAGCCTTGGCACACCCACCGCAGCAAACCAATCCGGGCGTTTATGCCAGCGCGGTTGTGTTGCATCGTAATACAAATTTAGGTCACTGGCTGTAAAGACTTGTTCCGCATCCCATCCCGGCGGCAAAAAGGTGAATTCCAAGAGTTGCGGCTGATCTAAATGAAATGTATCGGGCAAACCAGGCTCCTTTGGGTCTTCGCTAGGTAAATCATACATTGTTGGCAAACTCTGCCGGGGGTCTAAAGGCGGTTCAGCTTGAGCAGGCGGGTAAGTCGGGAATGTCATAATGAATTCTGAGGTTGCTTATCCTGATATGATTATAGCCTTGTGAGAATGTCTTGCATTTCCAAAGAATTCCCATTAACTCTCAATCTCAAATCTCAAATCAAAACTCCAAAATCGATATGACTCAAAACTACCGCATCACTCTTTTACCAGGAGACGGCATCGGCCCTGAAATTATCGCTGTGGCGGTAGATGTCCTGAAACTTGTCGGTAAACAATTGGACATCGGCTTTGAATTTCAAGAAGCTTTAATGGGCGGCGCTGCTATTGACGCAACAGGCAATCCGCTGCCCGAAGAAACACTGGAAAAATGCCGCAACTGCGATGCAGTATTGTTAGCAGCAATTGGCGGTTACAAGTGGGATAATTTGCCCCGCGAACAGCGCCCCGAAACTGGATTATTAGGACTGCGCGCCGGATTGGGATTATTTGCAAATTTGCGTCCGGCGACTATTTTACCGCAATTGGTTGATGCTTCTAGTTTGAAACGGGAAGTTGTCGAAGGCGTGGATATTATGGTAATCCGCGAACTCACAGGCGGCATTTATTTCGGCAAACCGAAAGGTATTTTTGAGACGGAAACAGGCGAAAAACGCGGTGTTAATACGATGGCTTACACCGAGTCAGAAATTGACAGAATCGGGCGAGTTGCTTTTGAGACGGCCAGGAAGCGGGGGAAAAGGCTGTGTTCCGTTGATAAAGCGAATGTTTTGGACGTTTCGCAACTGTGGCGCGATCGTATTATTGCCCTTTCTTCAGAATACCCTGATGTCGAACTTTCTCACCTCTACGTTGACAACGCCGCCATGCAGTTAATTCGCTGGCCGAAGCAGTTCGATACAATTGTCACCGGCAATTTATTCGGCGACATTCTTTCCGATGCAGCGGCGATGCTAACTGGTAGCATTGGGATGCTGCCTTCTGCTAGTTTGGGAGCAAGCGGGCCGGGAGTTTTTGAACCCGTGCACGGTTCCGCACCAGACATCGCCGGACAAGATAAAGCCAATCCCATCGCCCAAGTTTTAAGCGCGGCAATGATGCTACGTTACGCCTTAAATCAACCGGAAGCTGCTAATAAAATCGAGCAAGCCGTTGTCGAAGTTTTGGATCGAGGTTATCGCACTGGCGATATCATGTCAGAAGGCATGAAACTCGTTGGCTGTCGAGCGATGGGCAATGCTTTAATTGAAGTTCTGCAAGGTTGATTTATTTACCTGGTAGGGACTAATTCTTACTCCATTAGTGTCAACTTAAAGTTAAACGTAGTATCAGTCTTCTGTGTGAGTCACAATCCTCTCGATCCCCCCTAACCCCCCTTAACAAGGGGGGAACAGGAAGCACTCAAAGTCCCCCTTTTTAAGGGGGATTTAGGGGGATCGAGACTTCGATACAAACGAGAGAGATACAGGGTTTTAGTCTTAAGTTGACACCCATAGGGCGTAGGTACAGTATTAGAACTTGACAAAAGTAGGAAAGCATGATAAGTGAATTTAGGAGCTTGTTAAATCCT